>CAKSSZ010000090.1 GCA_934489915.1 uncultured Clostridia bacterium
CCACTGAGCCGTTTCTCCGGACAAGGGTTCTGTAATACCGAAAAAGCGCTTCAATTCCAAGTGTGTCCAATGATACAGCGGATTCCCCATCAAATAAGGTACCGTTTCCGCCCATTTTTGAAACTTTTCCCGTTCCGGGCGGTCACCGGTAATGTACTCCTCCGCCACGCCGTTGCTCCGCATGGCGCGCCATTTGTAATGATCCCCCCCCAGAAACACCTCAAACACATTCCGGAATTTCTTATTTTCCCAAATTTCCTGAGGACTCAGGTGACAGTGATAATCAAAAATCGGAAGATCCTTGGCATAGTCCTCATACAAATGCACTGCAGTCTTACTGTGCAGCATAAACTGCTCATCCAAAAACATGATCTTGCTCCTTCCCGTATTCTTTTGATTCTTTTTCATTATATCACACTTTTCAACAAATGAAAAGCCCTTTTTCCTTACTTTTTTCTTTTTTCTATATTTTTACCCCATTGACCGATAAGGCAAAAAGTCCAAAAATCGCTTGACGGAAAGAGGAAGGGTTTTCCGGCAGCGCATTCCGATCCCAATGTTCCGGTAAGCCGGGCAGTCCAGCTCCCGCACTGCAACCCGATAAGGATTCCGCCGCAAAATCAACTCCGGCAGAATACTTAACCCCAGGCCGTTCTCCACCATGGACAAAATGGCATAATCATCCCAGGTCGTAAAGCGTACCTGCGGGGATAAGCCGCTTTGCTCAAAGATGCCGGCGATTTCCGAATGAGTACCTTTTTGCAGCATTAAAAACGGTTCGCTGCACAGCTGCGCCACCCGAATCCGCTCCTGTCCCGCCAAATAATGTCCCTCCGGCACCACTGCCAGGAGCCTGTCCTGCTCTACAAATTCCGTTTCCAAATCTCCCTGAACGGGCAGCCGCAAAAACCCAAAATCCACCCGTCCCTCCCAAATCCACTCTTCAATTTCCCTATAATCTCCTAACAATAATTCATATTCCATCTCCGGATACTGCTTTTGAAATTCCCGGATCACCAAAGGCAGCCAGTGGGTTGCAACGCTGGAAAACGTGCCGATCCGAATCAGGCCGGAACGCAGATCGGTCAAATCCTCCACCTCTCTTTGCAGCCGCTGATATTGCCGGCACAGCTCCCGGGCGTAGGGCAGCAGCTTGACCCCTTCCGAGGTAAGCCGCACCCCTGCCTTACTCCGCTCCAAAAGGGACACACCCCAGTCCGTCTCCAGATCCCGGATCATCCGGCTGACAGCAGATTGGGTATAACGGAGCGATTCTGCCGCTTTGGTAATACTCCCCCGCTCCACCGCCGCCACAAAGGCCTGATATTTGGCAAAACTCATTTTAACCATTCCTTTTCATCATGTAATCCATGAAAAACATTCGCTTTTGTAATAGACAATATTATGATATAATTTTTTTTAGAAAATGTCAAGGAGTGAATGTAATGTTTTATGTCAGTCAAGTAATCTCCACCCCTCCTAAGCGCTTTGATACCCCGCTGCAGGAGCAGGTATACCGCACCTTAGAAGCTTTGAAAATCCCCTATACTCGGGTAGCCACAGACCCTGCCATCACCATGGGGGACTGTCTCCACGTAGACCGGGGCTTAGGGGTCAAAATTGTAAAAACCCTCTTTTTATGCAATCGGCAGCAAACAGCCTTTTACTTATTCATCACCCCCGGTGACAAGCCCTTCTCCACCAAGCATTTCAGTCATGCGCTTTCGGTTCCCCGGGTTTCCTTTGCGTCACCGGAGCAGCTGCTGGAAATGATGGGCACCCAGGTTGGCGCAGCAACCGTGATGAGCGCCTTGATTGATTTGGATCAAAAGACGCAAATCGTAATTGATCAGGCGGCAGCGCAGGAGGAATGGTTTGGCTGCAGCGACGGCACCGCCACCGGATTTTTAAAGCTCAAAACCCGGGATTTGCTGGACAGACTCCTGCCCTTTACCCGGCACACGCCCATTCTTGCGGAGGTGACGGAATGAATTTATATCCCAACCGAATTGTAGTCAAGGTAGGAACCTCCACCCTGACCAACGAATCCGGCAAAACCAACCTGCGCATTTTTGATTTACTCACCCGCACTCTGGCGGATATTCAAAATTTAGGCTTTGAAGTCATTTTAGTCTCCTCCGGTGCCATCGCCATCGGCACCAACAAAATGAATCTGCCCCAGCGGCCGAAAACCATGCGGATGAAGCAAGCTGCGGCAGCAGTGGGGCAGTGCAGCATTATGTATTTGTACGACCGTTTTTTCAGCGATTACGGTAAAACAACCGCTCAGATTTTATTAAACGCCGAGGATATTGAAGCGGAAGAAAAAAAAGAAAATCTATGCAACACCTTCAATGCCCTGCTGGAAAATGGGATTATTCCGGTGGTCAATGAAAATGACTCTGTCAGCTATACGGAAATCGAATCCAAGGAACGGCTCTTTGGCGACAACGATATGCTCTCCGCCGTAACCGCCATCTTATGCCGGGCAAGCCGATTGGTGATTTTCTCCGATATTGACGGCTTTTTTGACCGTGACCCACGGCTGTTCCCGGACGCTCATTTGATTCCCTGCGCCCAAGCCACAGACGAAAGCCTTGCCGCACTGGCAGGCGGCGCAGGCTCCCGCCGGGGAACTGGGGGGATGCGCACAAAGCTTCAGGCTGCAAGGCTTGCTTGCGCTCAGGGCATTGATACCGTCATTACCAACGGCAGCCGCCCGGAGGCACTGTATGAAATTGCAAAAGGCGAATCGGTCGGCACCCTCTTTCCCGGCGTACGGTAAACAAAAACAAAACCATGCCCTTTTTCCCCAGCTTGAAAAATCGGGCATGACTCTGAAAAACAATTTTCATCAGGTCAGGCGCGCGACTCTCGCGCGCCTGAAATCATCTGCCGCAGCTCATCCAGTGCATCTCCGATTCCGCCCACACGATCAATCAGACCGCAATGAACTGCGTCCTCACCGAATAAAATGGTTCCCACATCGTTGGCAATCTCTCCTGTTTCCAGCATGAGCGTGCGAAAGGTTTCCTCCGCAATATGAGAATTGCGGCACACAAAGGACACCACCCGCTCTTGCATCCGATCAAAATAGGCAAAGGTCTGGGTCACGCCGATCACCACCCCGCTCATACGGATGGGGTGTACCGCCATCGTGGCGGAAGGAGCAATGAACGACCGATCCGCCGCTACCGCCAAGGGTACTCCGATACTGTGCCCACCCCCCAGCACCAGGGATACGGTGGGCTTTCGCATACTGGCAATCATTTCTGCCACTGCCAAGCCCGCCTCCACATCGCCTCCTACTGTGTTTAACACCAGCAAAACGCCTTGGCATTCCGGGCTGCGTTCCAGCTCAATCAATCGTGGAATGACCTGCTCGTACTTTGTAGTTTTATTATGTGCCGGCAGGGTCATGTGACCTTCAATCTGACCAAAAATCTGAAAGCAGGCAATCCCGTCCATCGGCTCCTTCTGTTCCATACGATTCTTCCTTTCTCATGCAGTTTCTGTTAGTATGGAAGAAATCGCCGTCAAATATACTCGCTTTCCCGGATGTTTCTCCGTCTATCTTCCTTTGTAGGACTGATAAATACGAAAGGCAATGGCAATCGCCTGTTCCCGGGTTGCTCTGCCGTAATCCGGCTCCTCTCCCGCCAGCTCACGGGGAGCAAAACGGGTTTCATCGACGCCCAATACCCAGCCGCGCTTTGTCAAAAAAGCGACGGCCGGCTTGGCATAATCAGAAATCAAAGCATCATCCGCAAACTGCGGAGTGCCGATCGTATCCAAGGGGAATTCTTTCTCCCGGGACAGCTCCCAACCCGGAACACTGTATTTTTGTACCGTCCTGCAAAGCATAGCGGCAAGCTGCTCCCGGGTAATCAACGCCTCCGGTTCAAAAGCGGTAGAGGTTGCCCCGGCGGTAATCCCCAAACGGTAAGCCCGCTCTACATCCTCCTGATGCACTGTCCCCTCCACATCCCGAAAGGGAGTCGTACCCCCGGTCGACTGTTCATCGGTCAATGCTTCATATAAAGCCACTGCCACCGCCGCAAATTCCCCACGGTTGATTTGCTGCGTCAGATCCATGCCATAAAAACGCTCCGGCACCAGACCTTGTTGTGCCGCCTCCTCCAGCGTTTCTCTTGCCCAGGCAGAAGAACGCCCGCCAAAGGAGGTAATTTCATTACCGGTTTTCAACTCCAGCCCGCTGACTTCCTTTGGGGTTCGGATTCCATGACTACGCGTTCCCTGAATTGTTTCCGTTTCCCAGGAAAAGCTTCCCTCGCCTTCAGCGCTCAAAACGCCATCCTGAATGAGCAAGGAACAGGTACTTCCTTTCTCTGCCTCTCCCTTCATCCGCACCGCCTGATAGCCGCTGTCGGTTCCCCGCTGAACGACCAACTCTCCCTGTCCGCCCTCTGCCGCTTGCGCAGCCATGTAGAGCCGGGCAGGATCCACCGTTACCTGACGGCTGCTCTCAGAAGAACACCCCGCCAGCATCTGATTGCTCCACACCAGCATAGAGCCTTTTTGGAGGGTACAGCTGATTGCTTCACCGGCGGGCAGCTCCAGAATTCCTCCAAAACCGTCTCCTTCAGCAAAGGGCAAAAACCGACACGCTCCGTCTTGCTGCTCAATTTGTCCGTTCACTGCCTGAAACAAGGTTTGCCCACGGCTGTTCCGTACAGAAAAATCTCTGCTTTCAAAACTGATTTTCACCCAGTCACCCGGCAAATGAAGGGTTTTTGTATAAAAATCCTGATTCAACCGGCTGACATCGTAAAACCGGATATAAGTGTCCTGTAAAAACCGATATCGGTTGGTTGCCTCCCGCACTCCGTTCCGCCAATAGCTCCATTCCCCGGTTGCAGTATCCAGCATCAGGCGGGAGCTTTGCTGGCTATACCAAGGGTGAGGATGGGACAAAAGATTGCTGGTTGCCGGCTGATTGCAATCATACACAGGGATATAATAACACCCCGGCCGCACATCCTGCTCCACTGGCTTGATGTCATTCCGTATCACCAAAGTATGCCCGCCTACCCCATAATTCAAGGTCACCAGCAAGGGCTTGGCAACGTCTTGGGATAAAAATTCTAACAGCTGACCATAGCTGGGGTCACCGGAAAACACCTCTGCCTTTTTCCATTCCTGAGAATTTTGAGACAGCTGCGCCCGCTCAACCGCAGCGATTGCCTGATCATTCCCTGCCAAAGAAAAGATATCTCCCGAAGACAAAGAAACAATATCCTGATAACCAAACTGATATAACTCCCAACCGGGATGGGCAGGAAACAGCTCCTTCAAATTGACCTGACCGTAATATTGTGCCAGCGCAAGCAGGCTCATGCCAAAGCAATTTCCTTTCTGCCGAAACAAACGCTGCACACCGCTCACCACCAAAGAGGAAACGCTGATCCCAAAAGTATCCGCATATCGTTTGACAGGAATTTTATAATCCTCGCCGTATCCGAAGGCTGCGTCTGCATTAATCACCGGCCAGCCGTTGCTTTCTTTTGTAAAGGGAGCATACTCCCACTCGCAAATAAAAGGCCCTCGGTTGCTCTCGTCGTCCCACTGTCCTCTTCGGATACGGTACCCTTCCCCCTTTCTTTCCCCATTGGCAAAGATCACCACATCCTGACCGCCATGAGCGTTATCCGGTTCTCCGTCTCCCCAATTTTCATAGGTCACCGGCTCACCCGTCACCCACCGCCGCAGATTCCCCTGTTTGCGGTGCATACCGATCAAATAATCCTGCGCCGGGCAATCCACCATAAGCTCCTCCAAAAACTGCTGCTCCTCTGCGGAGGTGATCGTCACCAGATGGCCGCTCATGCTCTCGCAATACTGCCGGGCTGCGTCCCAATCCATGACCTGTTCATATACAGCATAAGTATGCCCGCCGAATACACCCTTCACAGATGCCTCCGCCTGAACTCCGGTGGGCAAAGCCACCCCAAAAATCAAAACCAAAGCCAACCAAAAACTTAACTTTTTCATTTCTTTTCCCCTATTCCGTTTCAAAAAATTTGTGAGGCTGCGTTTTATATTCCTCCAGACCCAAGACTCCCTCCCTTGTCACCGGCTTGATCCAACGCAAGGTACGGAAATATCTCAGGCACAGAATGGCCTTCGGCCAATCCTCACACAAATACATAATCCAATACACCGCCGGGAAAGGCAGCTTCCAAACATAAGCGCACAGAAAGGTTACCGGCAAAGAGACGCCCCATAGGGCAATCAAATCATACACAACCCCCTTTACCGTTTCGCCGCCGGAGCGGAAGATCCCCACCACCTGCACATAGCCTACA
>CAKSSZ010000091.1 GCA_934489915.1 uncultured Clostridia bacterium
ATTTCAATATGAGGAGCAATCCTAACCGTACACCGCAAGCAAAAAGATGACTCGTGTGCAGCAGCCGGACAGAGAAAGGAATGAAAACATGAAAATACGACATATTTTAGGAACAATTCTGCTGATTGCAATTCTTTTAGGGGTTTACTGGGCGCGGTTAACGCAGCATTATGATGTATATCAGGATCCGCCCATGCTGGATATTTCCGATCTTCAGAGCGAATCCGGGTTGTTGACGGAAATGGATTCGGGAGCGATCCTGGCAGAGAAGAACCCGAAGGAAATTGTATATCCGGCCTCCCTGACAAAGATGATGACGGCACTGGTTGCTATTGAAATGGCAGAGGATATGGATTCCCCGGTCACAATTTCCGATAAAATCTATCCGCAGCTTTATGCAGAGGATGCGTCTATGGCCGGATTTTTAGCAGGCGAAACAGTGACCGTGTCAGACTTATTGTATGGAACATTGCTTCGTTCCGGTGCGGAATGCTGCCTGACTCTGGCAAATTATTTTGCAGGCAGTGAGCCGAAATTTGTTACACTGATGAATGAGAAAGCGGAAGAATTGGGAATGAACGATACGCATTTCTGTAACACCACCGGCTTACATGACCCGCGCCATGTTTCTACAGTGACGGATTTGTCGATTTTACTTCGGTATGCTTTGAACAATGATACCTTCCGTCAAATTTTTACGACGAAGGAATACCAGTCCGGCGGGACGGACGAGCACCCGGAGGGACTGTATATGGAAAGCACTACCTTCCAGTGGCTGGCGGCTTTGGGAGCCAAAAATGTGACTGTTTTAGGCGGAAAAACCGGTTATACCAAAGAAGCCGGTTATTGCTTGGCAACCTTGATTTCCGCTCAGGGCAGGGAGACTGTTTTGGTAACGGCCAAAGGAGATGAAAAAAACGGGGAGGTTCCGGTTCATGTCATTGACGCAGCATCCGTATTCGATTTGTTAAAAAAATAAAGGGAAATTCTGAAAAAACATTGACAAAACCGAAAAAATAACATATGATTATAAGATAGAGATTTGGTAGAAAGGATGCGGCTATGGAGCAAAAAAACGAATGGGCAGCAGATCGGATTGAAGGACGCAATCCTGTGATAGAAGCGTTAAAATCCGGCCGTTGTATTGATAAGCTGTTTATACAAAAGGATTTAACGGACGGGTCGCTGGGGCGTATCCGTGCTTTGGCACGAGAAAAGGGAATTGCTGTTTCGGAGGCGGCCAAGCAAAAGCTGGATCACCTGTCACAGACCGGCGCACATCAGGGTGTGATTGCCTGCACTGCAATGCACGAGTACGTCTCTGTAGAGGCTATTTTAAAAATTGCGGAAGAAAAGGGGGAGGCTCCTTTTATCGTCATTGCAGATGAGATCAATGACCCTCATAATTTAGGTTCTATTTTGCGGACGGCCAATGCTGCCGGCGCTCACGGGGTGATTATTCCTCGGCACCGTTCCGTCGGACTCAGCGCAGTGGTGGCAAAAAGCTCCGCAGGGGCAATTGAATATGTTCCCGTGGCACGGGTGACCAATCTGGTTAGAACCGTTGAGGATTTAAAAAAGCAGGGGCTTTGGGCTGCGGGTGCGGCAATGGAAGGCTCCCAGCCTTATTATGAGGCTGATTTTATGGGCGGACTTGCACTGGTCATCGGCAGTGAGGGATTTGGCATTTCCCGATTGCTGAAAGAGTCCTGCGATTTTTTGGTTTCTATTCCCATGAAGGGAGAAATAAATTCACTAAATGCTTCAGTGGCGGCCGGAATCCTGATGATGGAAGCCGCCCGGCAGCGAGGATGAGAGAGGAAGGATACAATGAGAGCAGTGATAACGGTAGTAGGCGAGGACAAGAGGGGCATTATTGCAAAGGTGTCCGGCGTATTGTATGAAACGGATATTAATATTTTAGACATTTCCCAAACCATCATGCAGGATATTTTTACAATGGTGACGTTAGTGGATATTTCTCACGCTTCCATTCCGTTTCATCAGTTAATTGACCGCTTGAACCAGGTGGGGGATGAGATCGGCGTAAAAATACATGTGCAGCACGAGGACATTTTTAATTCCATGCACAAAATTTAGGAGGAGCAGTCAATGATAAATTCATTTGAAGTTATGGAAACCCTCAAAATGATTGAGGAAGAGCATTTGGACATCCGAACCATTACAATGGGGATTTCTTTGTTGGATTGCTGCTGCTCGGATGCGGCTGCCGCCTGCGATAAAATTTATGACAAAATTACAAAAAAAGCAGAACGGCTGGTGGTGACCGGTGAAAATATAGAAAAGGAAGATGGGATTCCCATTATTCATAAACGTATTTCCGTTACGCCAATCAGCCTGGTTGCCGGCTGCTGTAATGATACAAGCTATCTGGCGTATGCAAAAGCGCTGGATCGTGCGGCTCGTGCAACAGGGGTAAACTTTATCGGAGGATTTTCCGCTCTGGTTCATAAGGGCTATACAGAGGGTGACCGTCGGCTGATTGCGACGATTCCGGAGGCGTTGGCGGAAACGGAATTTGTATGCTCTTCTGTTAACGTCGGCACAACCAAGGCCGGAATTAATATGGACGCTGTCCGCCAGATGGGACAGATCATTAAGCAAGCGGCAGAACTGACGGCGCAGCAGGACAGCTTAGGCTGTGCCAAACTGGTGGTATTTTGCAATGTGCCGGAGGACAACCCCTTTATGGCCGGGGCGTTTCACGGGGTCGGTGAGCCGGAGACGGTAATTAATGTGGGCGTCAGCGGTCCGGGCGTGGTAAAGTGTGCGTTGGAGCAGGTAAAGGGTGCTGATTTTGGAACGGTTGCCGACACCATTAAGAAAACAGCGTTTAAAATCACAAGAATGGGGCAGTTGGTTGCTCAGGAGGCGTCCAGGCGGCTTAGAATGCCTTTCGGTATAGTAGATTTATCCCTGGCGCCGACGCCTGCCATCGGAGACAGTGTTGCGCATATTTTAGAGGAAATGGGCTTGGAAGTCTGCGGTACTCACGGAACCACAGCAGCCTTGGCCTTATTAAACGACGCAGTCAAAAAAGGCGGCGTGATGGCGTCCTCCTATGTGGGGGGGCTGAGCGGCGCATTTATTCCGGTCAGCGAGGATGCCGGGATGATCCATGCTGCGGAAATCGGCAGCTTGACCTTAGAAAAACTGGAAGCTATGACCTGCGTCTGCTCGGTGGGCTTGGATATGATTGCCGTTCCGGGAGACACATCTGCCGAGACCATTTCGGCGATGATTGCGGACGAGGCGGCCATTGGCATGGTGAATACGAAAACAACCGCAGTCCGCATTATTCCCGTGTGCGGAAAGCAGGTAGGAGATACCGTAACCTTCGGCGGATTGCTGGGTTCTGCGCCTATTATGCCGGTGCATACAGCGTCCAGTGATTTATTTATTCAGCGCGGCGGCAGAATTCCTGCCCCCATTCAAAGTCTGAAAAATTAAAGGGAGGGTTCCGCATGAAAATCAAAGAAGGATTTATTCTGAAGCAAATTATGGAAGATTATATTGTAGTCCCCACAGGGGAGGATTTGGTCAATTTTGACGCAATGATCACGTTAAACGAAAGCGGAGCGTTTTTGTGGAAGCTTCTTTTGGAGGAGCAAACGGAGGAGCAGCTGTGCGACGCACTTTGTGCTGAATATGATGTGTCCCGTGAGCAGGCGATGGAAGATTTACAGCACTTTTTAAAGATGCTGCAATCTGCCAAGGTGCTGGTATGAACGGAGATGCGCGGGAGGTTGGTCTGGATCAGCTTGGTAAGCTTGCGGAGGAAAGACTCAAGGCCGGGCAGCAAGTGCGGCTAACCGTGGTGGGGAACAGCATGTATCCTCTCTTCCGCAGTAAGTGCGACAGCGTTGTTTTAGCGCCCATTTCGGGTGATATCAAGAAAAATGACGTGGTGCTTTATCGCAGGAAAAACGGACAGTATGTGATGCATCGGATCATTCAAAGGAAACATGGCGTTTATGCCGCCAACGGGGATAATCAGGCGTGGGTGGAAAAACCGCTGTATCGGGAGCAGTTATTAGGAAGAATGATTGCTTTTGTGAGAAACGGGAAATACGTTACCGTGAACCGCTTTTGGTATCGGGTGTATCGGTTTGTTTGGACGAAGGGAAAACCCTTTCGGCGTACTATGATTCGGTTGCTGCAGCGAGCGGCAAAAATGCGAGCGTGGGTGAGAAAGCGTGAAAAATAAACGAGCGGTAAGCTGGCTCTGCCAAAAAGGGAAATTTATGATTTTTCCGATGGCGCTGTTTTTACTATGTAATGCAGCGCTTTCTTTGGTGTCTGTTTGGTTCGCTCTGGTATCCAAGCAAGTGATTGATACGGCAACCGGTCAGCAGGCCGGGTCGCTTGGTCATAGCTTTTTGGTGCTGGTTGGTTTTTTATTGCTGCAATTGATATTGCAAGTTGTATTAAGTTTGATGGATGTTACCTTGTCGGGGAAATTGGAGATTCGGTTAAAATCCGATTTGTTTCATTCCCTGCTGCAAAAGCAATGGCAGGCATTGGGCAAATATCACACCGGGGAACTAATGAACCGGCTGACCAGCGATATTCGCATTGTGGTATCCGGCATGATTTCTCTGCTGCCTACCCTGGTGGCAATGATCATTAAAATTTGCACCAGCTTTGCGGTGCTTTAGTATCTGGCGCCCATGCTGGCAGTTTGCATTTTGGCGGTGGGACCGGTGATCTTTGTGTGCGGCCGGATTTACAGCCGGAAAATGAAGTCCATGCATAAGGCATGCCAGGAAAGCGATGGAATAACTCGCTCTTATATGCAGGAAATACTGCAAAATATTTTGGCGGTCAAAGCATTTCGGAATGAAGAAGCTGTCTCCGGCTGTGCCAGGCAATATCAGGAGCATAATTACCGCTTGAAAATTCGGAGAAGCATGTTCTCCTTGCTGGCTAATGTTTGTTTGTTTTTGGTATTTACAGCCGGATATTATATTACCTTGGGCTGGGGGGCGTACCGTCTTTCCACAGGTGTGTTGACCTACGGAACTCTGACGGCTATGCTCCAGTTGGTCGGGCAGCTACAGGCTCCCTTTAAAAATTTAGCTTCTCTGCTCTCCAATGCTTTTGCCACGGTTGCATCGACGGAGCGGTTGATGGAGTTGGAGGGATTAGAAGAGGAACCGGCGCTGCCTTGTTCGATGAGTCCTGCGGAATTTAGCGGAATCCGAGCAGAGCATATGAGCTTTTCTTACCCGGGAGGGGAAGTGTATCACAATACCTCTTTTGTGTTAAAAAAAGGGGAGTTTCTTGCGATCTCCGGCCATTCCGGTATTGGAAAAAGTACATTATTGAAGCTGTTGATGGGGATATTGCAGCCGCAGAGCGGCAGCTTGTTGGTATGCGGCGGCCAAGGGAAAGAGGTTCCTGTCAGCAAGGCGACTCGTTCCGTTTTTTCTTATGTTCCGCAGGGAAACATGATTTTATCCGGCTCTATTCGTGATAATATTCGCTTTTATCGGGATTCCTGTACCGAGGAGGAAATTGCACTTTGTGCAGAGATTGCCCAAATGGGAGAATTTCTTCAGGAGTTGCCAAAAGGGTTGGATACCGTGCTCAAGGAAGGCGGTGAAGGGCTGTCTGAAGGGCAAATTCAGCGCATTGCCATCGCCCGTGCCTGTTTGAGCGACGCACCTGTTTTGCTGTTAGACGAGGCCACATCTGCCCTGGATGAAGCAACAGAAGCAGCGGTACTGCGCCGATTGAAAGCATTGACGGATAAAACCTGCATCATCGTATCCCATAAGCAGGCCGCCTTTTCTGTCTGTGATAAAATTGCACGGGTAGAGAACGGATCACTGGTAATACAGGAGGAAAAGCAATGATTACGCTAAAAATTGCAGAGTTGGGAATCGCAGCCGACGGGTTTGATTTTCCCTATTTTCGGAAACGGACTATGGAATATCAGGAGCCTTTTGCAAAATCGGATTTGAAGATTACGTGCCGGATGCTCCCCCATATCCCAAAGCCTGCCGGGGCAGAAATTGCCGCCTGCGGAGAACGGCATTTTCTGCGGATAGAGCAAGGGTATGGGTTGTATGACAGCGCTTGGTTGAACGGAGAGGAAGTTGTAGTGGCTTCCATTACGGCAAACCGTGATTGGTCTGTGGTAGAGGCTGCACTGCGGGATGTGGAGCAGTGCGGCGGAGCGCCGTCGGATGTGAGGAGCTTTCATTTATTGGGAGAGGTTTTTCGGTGGTTCTTGCCTTTCCACGAGGGAATTGTACTCCATTCCTCCTGCTTGTTGTCCCAAGGG
>CAKSSZ010000092.1 GCA_934489915.1 uncultured Clostridia bacterium
ATATACATAGGCAACGCCGCCGGACATCCCGGCGCCGAAATTCCGGCCGGTTTTTCCTAAAATTGCAACCTTACCGCCGGTCATATATTCGCAGCCGTGGTCGCCGATTCCTTCTACTACTGCGGTAATGCCGGAGTTACGCACACAGAACCGCTCGCCGGCAACGCCGCGGATATAGGCCTCTCCGTAAATGCCGCCGTAGAAGGCAACGTTACCGATAATCACATTATCCTCCGGACGGAATATAGCGTCCTTGGGGGGGACTACAATAATTTTACCACCGGACAATCCCTTGCCGATATAATCGTTGCTGTCTCCTTCTAAGCGGAGGGTCATGCCATATGCCAGAAATGCGCCGAAGCTTTGACCGGCAGATCCGACAAAGCTGAGCTGAACAGTATCCTCAGGCAAGCCCTGCTCTCCGTGTACCCGGGCAATTTCAGAGGAAACAATGGTTCCGGTGACACGGTCGATATTGCCGATTTCCAATTTTGCCTCCACGGGCTTTCCTTCATAAATTGCCGGGCGGCACAGCCGCAGCAGCGTGTTTTGATCTAATGTTTTTTCCAATTCATGATCCTGCGGTTGATTAAAGTACCGTTCCGAATCGTTGGAGCAGATTTTTGGCTGGTAGAGCAAAGCGGACAAGTCCACCTGCCGTGCCTTCCAGTTTGCACGATCGGAGGAAAGGTGCTTTTGCTTTAAAAATTCCACATGACCAATCATTTCATTGACGGATTTCACACCAATTTTGGCCATCCATTCCCGCAAATCCTGAGCAATAAAGCGCATGAAGTTTTCTACATACTCCGGTTTTCCGCAAAAACGCTTGCGCAGCACCGGGTTTTGTGTCGCTACGCCCACAGGGCAGGTATCCAGATTACATACACGCATCATGACGCAGCCGATAGCGATCAGGGGACCGGTGGCAAAGCCGAATTCCTCCGCACCCAGCAGAGCCGCAACGGCAACATCTCTTCCCGTCAGCAGCTTTCCGTCTGTTTCGATGACGACCCGGTTTCTCAAATTGTTCATGAGCAGCGCCTGGTGCGTTTCTGCCACACCCAGCTCCCAGGGTAAACCGGCGTTCCGGACAGAGGTTCTTGCCGCAGCTCCTGTACCGCCGTCATAACCGGAGATCAGGATGACATCCGCCCGCCCTTTTGCTACGCCGACTGCAATGGTGCCTACGCCCGCTTCGGAAACAAGCTTTACACTGATGCGGGCGTCCCGATTGGCATTTTTCAAATCGTGAATCAGCTGTGCCAAATCCTCAATGGAATAAATATCATGGTGCGGGGGAGGAGAAATCAGGCTGACGCCCGGCGTGGAGTGTCTTGCCCGGGCAATCCAGGGATACACCTTTCCGCCGGGGAGGTGACCGCCCTCGCCGGGCTTTGCTCCCTGCGCCATCTTAATTTGAATTTCCTTTGCGTTATTCAGAAAATGAATGTGTACGCCAAACCGTCCCGACGCAACCTGCTTGATGGCAGAGGAGCGGGAATCCCCATTTTCATCCGGAATATATCGCTCCGGAATTTCGCCGCCTTCGCCGCTGTTGGACTTGCCGCCCAAACGGTTCATGGCAATGGCTAAGCATTCGTGAGCCTCCTGGCTGATTGAGCCGTAAGACATGGCACCGGTTTTAAACCGCTTTACAATGCTTTCTACCGACTCTACCTGATCCAGCGCAATGGGTTTATCAATGGTTTGGATCTCCAACAGCCCACGAATGGTACATTCTTTTTCCTGGTGAGCGTTCATTTCTGCCGCATATTCCTTAAACAGTTGGTAATTACCGGTGCGGCAGGCAGTTTGCAGCTTGTAAATGGATTGCGGCTGGAACATGTGATATTCACCGTTTGCTCTCCACTTAAAATCCCCTGCGTTTTCCAGCGGTTTTGCTTGTGTGAGCGGATCAAAGGCGGTTTTGTGCCGCAGCAGTGCTTCCTGTTCAATATGACTTAACTCTATTCCGCCGATCCGGGTTGCAGTGCCGGTGAAAAACCGGTTGACCACTGATTCGTCAATTCCCAGCGCCTCAAAAATTTGTGCGCCCTGATAAGACTGCACCGTAGAAATGCCCATTTTGGAAGCAATTTTCAATACGCCCTTGGTCAGTGCCTTTTTATAGTTTTCCACTGCCCGGTCGCAGGGCAGCTCAATTAAGCCCTGGCGGCACAGCTCTTCAATGGTTTCATATGCCAGATAGGGGTTGATTGCGTTGCAGCCATAGCCCAGCAGCACAGCTGCATGGTGTACTTCTCTCGGTTCCCCGGATTCCAGCAGAATACTGACCTTTAACCGGGTTCCCCGACGGATCAGATGATGATGCAGCCCCGCCGTGATGAGCAGCGCCGGGATGGGCGCCTTGGTTTCATCCATGCCTTTATCGGATAATATAATCAGGTTATATCCGTTTTCAATGGCGATATCAGCTGCGTCAAACACAGTGTCGCAGGCGTTTTCCAAATCACCCGGTTGCTTTGCATTAAACAAAATGGGGAGAGTAATGGCTTTGTATCCGTCTTTTTGAATATTTCTCAGGTTATTCAATTCCTCATTGGTTAAAATGGGAGAGGCTGCCCGGATTCGTCTGCAATTGTCTGCTTTTTGCTCCAGTAAATTGCTTTCTCCACCCAACAGTATGGCGGTAGAGGTTACAATTTGTTCCCGAATGGCGTCAATCGGCGGGTTGGTGACCTGGGCAAACAGTTCCTTAAAGTACATATATAACAGCTGCGGCTTTTCGGATAATGCCGCCAGCGGTGCGTCAATGCCCATGGGGGCGATGGGGTCGTCCCCTTTTTCCGCCATTCCACGGAAGGTTCCTCCAAATTCCTCCCAGCTGTAGCCAAAGGCTTTCTGCTGGGTCAACAGAGGCAATGCCTGCGAGCCGTTATCCCGATGCTCAAACATTTCCTTCATTTCCTGGAAGTGCTTTCTCATTCTTGCTTTTCTGGATTTGTCGGCTCGGGTGGTGATTTCATCCACCAAATCGTTCCACACAACACCCGGGGCAAGCGGCCGGTCGGGGAGGGTGGAAAGCTCGGTCAGATTTTCGGAAATCCATTCCCGATAAGGACGCTTCGCTGCTGCATTGGATTTTAACTCGTCATCTTCAATAATTTTTCCCTGTTTGGTATCAATCAGCAGCATTTTGCCGGGGTGTAGCCGCTCCTTCACCAAAATCTGATCTGCCGGCACGTCGAATACGCCGACCTCAGAGGACAGAACTACCGTATCATCCTTTGTAATATAATACCGGGCGGGGCGCAAGCCGTTCCGATCCAGTGTGGCGCCTACATAGCGGCCGTCGGTAAAGGCAATGGCGGCAGGGCCGTCCCACGCCTCAGTCATGCAGGAATGGTATTCATAAAAACTCCGTTTGTTTTCATCCAGCTGGGGATTGTTTTCCCACGGCTCCGGAATGGCCATCATGACTGCTTCCGGCAGAGAATAACCGGATAAGGTTAAAAATTGAATATAGTTGTCCAGCATGGCGGAGTCGGAGCCGTCTTCATTGATAATCGGAATAATTTTTGCCAGATCGTCTCCGAATTCCTTGGAAACAAACATCTTTTCTCTTGCTTTTTCCCAGTTCACATTCCCTCGGATGGTGTTAATCTCCCCGTTATGAATCAGGTAGCGGTTGGGATGCGCCCGTTCCCAGCTGGGAAATGTGTTGGTACTGAACCGGGAATGAACCAGCGCAATTGCGGTTTTCATATCTACATCCTTCAGTTCCAGATAAAATTCACTTACCTGGTCGGGGGTCAGCATCCCCTTGTAGCAAATGGTACGGGAAGACAGACTGGCAAAGTAAAAATACCGGTCCGGTTCGGACGCCTGATAACGGATTTCCCGTTCTGCCCGCTTGCCGATGACAAACAGCTTCCGTTCAAAATCCAGCGGATCGGTAAGGGCCGCATTTTTTTGAATAAATACCTGGCAGATGTGGGGGCGTGCTTCCCGTGCAGTTTTCCCGATGCAGGGTGCATACACAGGCACTTCCCGAACGCCTAAAAAGGTTTGTCCTTCCTGCTCGGTAATGGTTTTTACTTGCTCCAGACTTTTGGCGCGGGTGTCGGCATCTGGCGATAAAAAGACCATACCCACGCCGTACTCTCCCTGTTCGGGCAGGGGAAAGCCTTCACTCTTGCAAACTTTTTTCATAAATTCGTGAGGCATTTGAATTAAAATGCCCGCTCCGTCGCCTGTGTCCGGCTCGCTGCCCACGCCGCCGCGGTGAGCCAGCTTTTTCAAAATGGTAATGGCTTCGGAAATCATCTTGTGAGACTGGCGCCCCTTCATATTGCACAGCAGCCCAATGCCGCAGGCGTCATGCTCAAATTGCGGATCGTACATCCCCTGCTTTTGGGGTTCCCCATAATAACGCATTCCGGTTGACCTCCTTATTTTAACCGCTGAAAAGCGGCGATTTCTGAATTTAGGATTCCCTGTTCTTTCATTATACTACAAAAAAATTATTTTTTCAAGAGATTTTTGCGAAAAATGAAAGATTTAATTTAGTTTCTTGCAAAAAGTAGAAAGAAAAGCAGCTTGAGCCGGATTTTTTGATGTTTTAAACAATATCATCCTGCATTTTTGTACGGATAAAGATGCTCCGACTATCGAAATAGGAAGGCACCTAAAAAGCCGGAGACTAAAATCATAAAAATGGGAGTCGGTTTTTTATGAATCATTTTCACCGCAATCAAATGGATCAGCAAAAGCACGCCAAACAGCCGGATCCCTTTTCCATCCGGGTGAAGTCCGTCAGAGAGGCGGGTAAGACCCAAAAGAGTGCGGCAGCCCATGGTGAACCCGGTGGTGACAATCATGGTGATAATGCAAGGACGAATGCCCTTTAAAAAAGCGGTAACAACGGGATATTTCAAAACGTTTTGCAGCAGGGCAGCAATGATCAAAATAATGAGAAAAGAGGGCAAAATGACTCCTAATGTTGCCAAAAGCGCCCCGGGAACCCCGCCTTGAGAAGAACCAATGAAGGTCGCAATATTAATTGCCAAGGGGCCGGGGGTGGACTCGGAAACAGCAATAAAATTCATAAATTCCTGTTGGGTGAGCCAGCCATTCGCAAGCACTGTGTCCTGGATCAGAGCAATCATGCCATACCCCCCTCCAAAGGAGGTGGCGCCAATGAGAAAAAAGGAAAGGAACAGTTTTCCATAAATCATAAGCTCCCTCCTTTTCTGTGCCGCAGCCGATTGATCTGATAGGCGGCAATTCCGGCGGCGCCGCAAATGAGGATGTAGAAGACAGAGGAAAAGGAGAAGGCAAACAAAGCGGAGCAAAGCATAACGGCGCTTACCAGGCAGAGGATTGTCCAATTCCATTTATTTTTTTCCATGGTTTTTACCATACGCAGTCCGGCGGAAAAGATCAAATAGACGACACATACCTGAATGCCCCGAAAAGAATTGTTTACCAGGGAAAGCTGCAAAAACTGATCTAACATAAGAGAAATGCAGTAGATAATGATAAGGGAGGGAAGGGATACCGCAGTGGTAGCAATGGCAGCTCCCCTTACTCCGCCGATACGATAGCCCAAATAAGTTGCGCTGTTGATGGCAATGGGGCCGGGGGGTGGATTCGGAAATGGCTATCATGTCCAGAAATTCCTGGCGGGTTAGCCAATGCTTCCGGTCAATTAATTCATGCTCCAGCAATGCGAGCATGGCATATCCTCCTCCAAATGTGAAGGCTCCAATTTTCAAAAAATCCCAAAATAATATTCCTACTTTTTTCATATCGTTTATTTGGTTCTAACCGTTTTGATCTTAGACCATGCGGAATATACCCGCTTGTAAGTTCCATTTACTTTTACAATCCGATAAGTCCGAATCCGTACATAATACTTCTTCTTTGACTTTAATCTCTTCGCTTTAAAACTCTTCTTATCCGGTGCAAGCCGAACATTCTTTGCACCCTTCATGTTCTTTTTCGTCGAATAAGATATTTCATATCCATTGCAGACCTTAGCAATACCCTTCCATCTAACCGTAAAGCCTTTCTTAGCATCCTTTATCTTAATAATCTGTGTCTTTCTAACGGCTTCTACTTCTGCAAGACTATCGTATTCTTCATAGTCACCTTCTTGTGCATCCTCTTCTTCCCAATCTTCATCCCAGTCCTCTGTGTTGATATCCTCCACATCAGAATATTGCGATGAATTGGCTGTCGTTTCACTT
>CAKSSZ010000093.1 GCA_934489915.1 uncultured Clostridia bacterium
TTTATTTCCGATTTTATCCCCGGCGTACGGGCGCATATTTCTATCGGGAACAGCTCCCTTGGCTGGATTGGCTCTAATCTCCATTTCCATGACGAATTTGAACTGATTCAAATTCTGGACGGAAAGCTGAAGGTCAAAACCGATCACAGCGACTTTTCCGGACAGACAGGCGATATTATTTTTATTGACTCCCGCGTCCCCCATCAAACAGAAGCCTTTCCGGATTGTTCTACCAAAATCCTGCTCATTCAATTTGACCCGAAACAAACACAAGACAGCTACCTGTTAAAGCTTATGGGACAAAACAATCAAGAATTCCATGTTTTCCAAAAAAATCAACCGCTCTATGAAGAAATCAGCAGCATTTTACATCAACTGTCCCGGGAGTATGCAAACAAAGAGCTGGGCTATAAGCTTTATCTCCGTGCCTGGCTCTATACTCTGCTTGGTTTTTTGACCCGAAACCGTATCATTCTGGGGGGAAACTGGGAACAGGAGCAGCAGCTCATTCAAAAAATTTCCCCTTTGATTGAATATGTGGAGCAGCATTACAGTCAGGATATTTCCTTGGAGACGGCCGGGAAATTATTAAATCTCCACCCCGTCTACTTCTGTAAACTATTTAAGCAGGCCACCGGCAAAACCTTCACCAATTATTTGAATTTTGTTCGGGTATCTAAAGCGGAGGATCTGCTGATTTTTACCGATAAAAGCGTGACGGAAATTGCCTGTGAGACGGGGTTTTCCAACATCCAGTATTTTAATCGGATTTTTAAATCTGTCCACGGGCGCACCCCCAGCGATTTCAGAAAGCTGCAAATTCCCATGTAACGCAGTCATTTGATCCATCACATGATATAGCAAAAAAACGGAGCGGCTCAAAGCCGCTCCGTTTGAATTTTGTTCTATTATTTTGTAAAGCTTTCCGGTTCGCCGTAGAGATATTCTGCATCACCGGTAGCCGGATCAACCACCTTCACATAAGGAGTCATGGTGTAGCGAGTGCCTTCTACCAGGCCTGCGCCAAATACACGGATTCCGTATGCTTTTGTTTCCGCCCAGCTTCCTACGCAAGGTAACATTAGGAACCGACCCTGGTCATTTTCCAGCTTAATTCCTGTTTCGCTGATGGTGTAGCCGTAGCCTTCGTTGACTCTGGAATACAGCACCGCTGCAAACACAGGATCCTGATCCGCGCTGACCTTATAATCGTTTTGGCTTTGCACCTTGCTGTTTGCCACTGCAGAGGGTTTTTCTTTTTCTCGTTCCGCAAAGGTCACCACTACATCCGTATCCACATTCAGGTTTTCCAAGGTTACGGTTCCCTCCTGGCTCGCGGTCAATTCCTGTCCGCCCGCCGTAACAGAACCGATCTTATAGCCGTATGCCGACTCTACAGTCAAGGTTACGTTATCGCCATTGTTGGCAGTCAGGCTATCGCCGTTTTGGTAGCTCGTATCCTGATACTTCACAGAGCCGTTTCCGTTAATCGCAAAGGTCAGCTTCGGATTTGCCACACCAACCTGCTTTACAGCAGAGAAGGTATCTGCACTGACTTTGCCGTCAATGGTACCGGTTGCAACTGCCTTAACTCTTACAAAGCTGCCGGGAGTTGCGGGGGTGTAAGCCGCACCGCTGCCTGCGTCCGTCCAGCTTGTTCCGTCTGCGGAGGTCTGCCAGGTAAGGGCGACCTGCGCTTCCTGATCATACCCGTTGGGGTCAACCGTAACAGCCTGGGCAGTATATGCGGTACCGCTGATGATATTACCGTCCGTTCCCAGAGAGATTTCCTTCACCTCGGGAACCTTCCGCACAATCAGCTTGGATGTACGGGTTTTGTTATCCACACCGCCCACTCCGTCCGTTGTGCCTCCATAATAATTCCCCTCTGCCGTTTCCTGGTATGTACGATCCTCCAGAACCGTCTCAGTCCCGGCATTTTTCCCGATCACTTTCAGATTTTTCACATCCATTTTCACCTGGGTGTTGGTGCGCAGCTGCCAGGCAAAACTGCCCCGCTCTGCAATATCCGGCCAGCTGATCGGCTCCACCACTGTTTGATCCCCTTGCCGAACGGTCAGGGTCATGGTATAGGGCTCTTGCATGGTGAAGGTAAATTCATAAGAATACCATTTCCCCAGCTGCAGCCCCTTCCGTTCCGTCTCAGCCGGAACGGATGCGCCACTCGCATCTGTGGCGTCCTGCCCCTTCACCACAAATTTGATCCCGCTTTCTCCGTCCTGCCGAAGGTATCCGTAATCCCGCCAGGTACCGGTTCGGTACAGCTGCATTCCGTCCGCACCCTCGATTTTGTCAATCTTCATGTCTGCCCGCAAAGTTACAGAACCATACCCTGCTGTCAAAAATCCTTGCAGGTTTTTTAACATACTGTAATTCATCACGCCGGTAGTGTCTGTCTTTTGCAGCTGCAGGTACTTTGTCTCCCCCTCGGCAAAGACGGCAGTCATCGCCGTCAACACCAATACCATTGCCAGAACTATACTCCATACTCTCTTCATTTTCACCCTTCCCTTCTTAAAAATATTATTCTTGTTGCATATTTTATATTTGTGTGGTATAATTTGATTGTATCATGGAAAACGCAAAAAAGATAGAGATATTTTAATTGATTTTTATATTTTTTTAACATAAAAAACGAGGTGAAGTATTATGAAGGAAGAATTTATTTCCGATTTTATCCCCGGCGTACGGGCGCATATTTCTATCGGGAACAGCTCCCTTGGCTGGATTGGCTCTAATCTCCATTTCCATGACGAATTTGAACTGATTCAAATTCTGGACGGAAAGCTGAAGGTCAAAACCGATCACAGCGACTTTTCCGGACAGACAGGCGATATTATTTTTATTGACTCCCGCGTCCCCCATCAAACAGAAGCCTTTCCGGATTGTTCTACCAAAATCCTGCTCATTCAATTTGACCCGAAACAAACACAAGACAGCTACCTGTTAAAGCTTATGGGACAAAACAATCAAGAATTCCATGTTTTCCAAAAAAATCAACCGCTCTATGAAGAAATCAGCAGCATTTTACATCAACTGTCCCGGGAGTATGCAAACAAAGAGCTGGGCTATAAGCTTTATCTCCGTGCCTGGCTCTATACTCTGCTTGGTTTTTTGACCCGAAACCGTATCATTCTGGGGGGAAACTGGGAACAGGAGCAGCAGCTCATTCAAAAAATTTCCCCTTTGATTGAATATGTGGAGCAGCATTACAGTCAGGATATTTCCTTGGAGACGGCCGGGAAATTATTAAATCTCCACCCCGTCTACTTCTGTAAACTATTTAAGCAGGCCACCGGCAAAACCTTCACCAATTATTTGAATTTTGTTCGGGTATCTAAAGCGGAGGATCTGCTGATTTTTACCGATAAAAGCGTGACGGAAATTGCCTGTGAGACGGGGTTTTCCAACATCCAGTATTTTAATCGGATTTTTAAATCTGTCCACGGGCGCACCCCCAGCGATTTCAGAAAGCTGCAAATTCCCATGTAACGCAGTCATTTGATCCATCACATGATATAGCAAAAAAACGGAGCGGCTCAAAGCCGCTCCGTTTGAATTTTGTTCTATTATTTTGTAAAGCTTTCCGGTTCGCCGTAGAGATATTCTGCATCACCGGTAGCCGGATCAACCACCTTCACATAAGGAGTCATGGTGTAGCGAGTGCCTTCTACCAGGCCTGCGCCAAATACACGGATTCCGTATGCTTTTGTTTCCGCCCAGCTTCCTACGCAAGGTAACATTAGGAACCGACCCTGGTCATTTTCCAGCTTAATTCCTGTTTCGCTGATGGTGTAGCCGTAGCCTTCGTTGACTCTGGAATACAGCACCGCTGCAAACACAGGATCCTGATCCGCGCTGACCTTATAATCGTTTTGGCTTTGCACCTTGCTGTTTGCCACTGCAGAGGGTTTTTCTTTTTCTCGTTCCGCAAAGGTCACCACTACATCCGTATCCACATTCAGGTTTTCCAAGGTTACGGTTCCCTCCTGGCTCGCGGTCAATTCCTGTCCGCCCGCCGTAACAGAACCGATCTTATAGCCGTATGCCGACTCTACAGTCAAGGTTACGTTATCGCCATTGTTGGCAGTCAGGCTATCGCCGTTTTGGTAGCTCGTATCCTGATACTTCACAGAGCCGTTTCCGTTAATCGCAAAGGTCAGCTTCGGATTTGCCACACCAACCTGCTTTACAGCAGAGAAGGTATCTGCACTGACTTTGCCGTCAATGGTACCGGTTGCAACTGCCTTAACTCTTACAAAGCTGCCGGGAGTTGCGGGGGTGTAAGCCGCACCGCTGCCTGCGTCCGTCCAGCTTGTTCCGTCTGCGGAGGTCTGCCAGGTAAGGGCGACCTGCGCTTCCTGATCATACCCGTTGGGGTCAACCGTAACAGCCTGGGCAGTATATGCGGTACCGCTGATGATATTACCGTCCGTTCCCAGAGAGATTTCCTTCACCTCGGGAGCCTTCCGCTCAATGGGATAATGGGTGGTCTGGAAATCACTGATGTAACCGGTACCCAGCGGGTAAATCGCATTCACATCCAAGGGCACATACCGATCGGTGTAAATCAATTCGCCGTCGATATAAAATTCCATCTTACCGTTGGGGGTTGCAATGTTTTCCATACCGCTTGCGCCGGCGTCACAAACTACTGCAAATTGGTGCCAGCCCTTGGTTCTTTCTACACCCTTCACTGTCGTTCCGGGATACTCGGTCACAGTGTTGGTCGTAGGATTGGTAAAGGTACCGGCTGCACTCTCGGCCGTGCCGCTGTTTGCCGGATCGCCCTTTAAATAATTTCCTGTATACTGTCCCGTCAGCGTAGCACTGCCGCTGCCCTGACCGGGTCCCCAGATACTGCGGTTGCTTGCACTGTTGGTCAGGGTATAATATCTCTGACTTGCGTTTTTAATCCCCATCACAACGCTCATATTCTGCGGATTGTTGGAAACTCCCGTCACCTTCGGATTCAAACTGTTGATGGAAATCGACGGGGTTTCTGCAGAGCCAATGCCGCCGTCATACATCCAAATGGTAAAGGTAAAGGAATGATTCCCGCCCTTTCTTTCAAAATAGCACCGATCCTGCCAGTTATGGGCTGTAACCATGTGATAAGACTGCACGCCCGCACGGGTTACATCCTTCGCATATTCATAGGTTGCTGTTGTAGTATACGCCGGACTATTCAATGCACCGTTGTTTGCGTCATGCACATTGGTATATTGATCACTGCCTACCGTAATAATCAGCTTCTTAGAAGCAGTAGAACCGTTTGCACCGTTTGCGGTAACCGTCACCTGAGCATAACCAACCTTCAGCGCCTGAATGGTTCCATCTGCGCCGATGGTAATTACAGAAGGATCGGACACCGTGTAAGAAATCTTGTCGCTGCCGGTGGCGTCCTGCTTGGAGCCGCCTGCAATCGTTGCAATTGCTTTCACCGTTCCTGTCTTTCCAACCGAATAATGGGTCACGGTTTTCGTCACGTCCAGATCGGTTACCTCTGTATTTTCCAAGGACGGACGGCTTGTCCAGGTCATGTCGTAATTGGCAGAATCGTCAAAGTAAAGCTCAATGGGCAAATCCCCTGCACTGTTTACGAATCGGTCAATACGAATCCGATCCAATCCGCCGTTCCACCCTGCCGCCGTTCTGGTTGCTAAGGTCTGACCGTCAATGTAGAAGGTATAGGTATCCACTGTGGAATAATCCACCAACAACTGGTGCCAGCCCTTGGTACGGGTAACAGGAGTATGGGTAAATTTCGGATAAGTACCGCCGAAATTATCTCCGGACGTATAATTATTGCCCGTTCCTCTGATGGTCAGCCGCACTGCATTGCTAAAGCCCGCTTCTTTTGCTGCCGCTGTTTGCGGAGCGGTAACCCAAAGCTGCCAAGCATCGCTGCGCATGGTGTCATAGAACCAGACCTCAGCCACGCCCCGCTGGGTATTGGCTCCGCTCAGCCCCATTTCCTTCAGGATATTTAACTGCATGTAATTTGTCTTATTTGAACCGGTTGCCAAATTTTCCTTCAATGCGTCATTTGCCATGGTATCGGTATTGATATCCACCAAATGCAGCGCTTTCCCACTGCCGGTTCTGGTCATTTCATCGCAGAATTCATAAGAATTGCTCAGTTTACGGCTGCTGTCCTGAGCAGAGTTTAAGACAGATAC
>CAKSSZ010000094.1 GCA_934489915.1 uncultured Clostridia bacterium
AGCTTGCGTATCTTTCCGGGAAAGGGTATGCAAAGCATAGGAGTGATTTGTTCAAAAAAGTAAGCGGTATTGCAAGCGTTGCCAACATTCCGGAAATATCGGCAAAGTCGGAACTGATCCATCAAATCTTGCATACGGATTATCTGGATCATTGCGGTATCAAAGAATTTGAACATATCAGGGAATCGCTCCGTAATTTAATGAAATATATTCCCCATAACGCGGTAAAATATGATACTAATTTCAGTGATGACATCCTTTCAACAGAGTGGAAAGAATCTGAACTGGAGAATGACAGCCTTAAAAAATATAAGGCAAAAGCGGAATATTATGTAAGGCAGCATCAGGATAACAGCGCAATTGCCAAATTAAAAAGCAATGTGCCGCTGACAAAAGAGGACATTGCAATGCTGGAAAAGATTTTGTGGAGTGAAGTCGGCACAAAAGACGAATATACCGCCGAATACGGAGAAAAACCCCTGGGCGAATTTGTCCGTGAAATTGTCGGGCTTACCATGAATGCCGCAAAAGAAGCGTTCTCTGAATTTCTGAATAATATAAACCTTGATGCAAAACAAATTTATTTTGTAAATCAAATTGTAGAATATATTGTTCATAACGGAATGATGAAAGATTTATCGGTACTTCAGGACGCACCGTTTACGGATCAAGGCAGTGTTGTTGAAGTCTTTACGGATCTTTCTCTCTGGGCAGGAATACGCAAGGTGATTGAAACGATCAATACAAATGCAGCGGCATAAAATTGCTTGACGCTGTTCAAAACAAAATAAAATAACGGATAACAAAGCCAACTGACCTCACGGTCAGTTCAGACCGCTGACTTTGACTTTGTCAGCGGTCTGAGGGAGCCTTGGCTCCCTCTTTTACTAACACCCGAACCGGCGGAATCGCTGATATCGTTGGTTCAGCAGCTTTTCAGTAGGCAGTTTTTGTTTTTTCTTCAATTCCCGCACCAGCATCTTTTTCAATGCGCTGCTGACCTCTTCAAAATCAGCAGAATCCGACTCAGGAATCACTGCTTCCACCATACCGAACTCCTTCAGGTCGTGAGCGGTCAGCCGCAGCGCCTCGGCAGCCTGAGGGGCGCAGGATGCGTCTTTCCACAAAATACTGGCGCAGCCTTCCGGGGAAATTACGGAATATACTGCGTTTTCCAGCATAATCACAGTATCGGCAACCCCCAAGGCCAGCGCACCGCCGCTGCCCCCTTCTCCAATGACAACCGAGACAATCGGGGTTTTTAACGCCATCATTTCCATCAAATTTTCCGCAATGGCTTCTCCCTGCCCCCGTTCCTCGGCACTGATGCCGCAGTACGCACCGGAGCTGCCGATCAGGCATATGACCGGACGGTGAAATTTCTCTGCCTGCTTCATCAGCCGCAGCGCCTTCCGGTACCCTTCCGGGCTGGGACAACCGAAGTTCCGTTTCATTCGTTCCTCCAACGTGTCGCCCCGTTCCATGGCGATCACCGTCACCGGCTGCCCGTCCAGCAAGCCGATCCCGCCTACAATCGCACCGTCATCTCCAAACCGACGGTCGCCGTGCAGCTCGGTAAACCCGGTCAGCATCCGTTCAATATAAAAGCCACCGGAAGGGCGCTGCCCTTTTCTGGCATTTTGTACTCTTGTATATGCGTCTGTCATAGTCCTGCTCCTTTCCCGATTATTTCTTCTGTTGATGTAAAGAAAGGAGCGCTGCAATTTCTTGCTTTAGTTCCTCTCTGGCAACAATCCGATCCACAAATCCGTGCTCCAGCAAAAATTCCGACCGTTGAAATCCCTCCGGCAGCTGCTGACCTGTGGTCTGGGCAATGACCCGCGCTCCGGCAAATCCCACCAGAGCATTCGGTTCCGCCAAAATCACATCTCCTTCCATAGCAAAGCTTGCCGTTACGCCGCCGGTGGTAGGATCCGTCAAAACAGTAAGATAAAGCAGTCCGGCGTCACTGTGCCGCTTCACCGCCCCGCTTACCTTAGCCATCTGCATCAGAGAAAAAATCCCCTCTTGCATCCGGGCGCCGCCGGAGGTGGTGAATCCGACAACAGGCAGCTTTTCCCGGGTAGCAAGCTCAAACAGCCGGGTGATTTTCTCCCCTACTGCCGTCCCCATACTGCCCATCATAAAGGCTGCATTCATTACAAACATTGCCGCCTTTTGTCCTCCGATCTTTGCAACGCCGCAAACCACGCCTTCTGTTTCACCGCTTTCCTTCCTTGCCCGATTCAGCTTTTCTTGGTAACCGGGAAAAGAAAGAATATCCTTTCCCCGGAGCTTAGCGTCCGTTTCCCGGAAGGAGTCGGCAATCAGTTCAATTCTCTGCCGGGAGTTCATGCGAAAATACTGCCCGCAGCGAGGACAAATCATATGATTTCGCATCAGCTCCCGCCGGGGAAAGTGTTCCCCGCAGCCCTTGCATGCAACAGGCTCCTCCCGTTTTTGAAACAAATTTTTCAGATTCACCTTACCCGCTCCTTTCCGTCCGTCAGCACAAAGGAAAATTCCGCCGAAGCACATAACTTTCCTCCAACCGTTGCCTTGCCTTTGGCAAAGTAAAAGGGGTGTTTCGCCCGTGTGATTTCACACTCTGTTTCCACCAAATCACCCGGCACCACCGGATGACGGAATTTCACCCGATCTAACCCGGTAAACATTGGCGTCCACCCCTGCTCCATCTGATCCGTTAAGCATACGCAGGCGGATTGGGCAATGATTTCACATAAAATCACTCCCGGCACCACCGGATTCCCCGGAAAATGTCCCTTTAAAAACCATTCCTCACCGGTAATGGTCTTTTCTCCAAATGCTTTTTGTTCCCGCAGCTCTGCCCGATCCACCAAAAGCATAGGCTCCCGGTGGGGCAGCAATTGCTTCAACTCCTCCCGATTCATGACTCGCTCTCCTTTCGGAACGCAACGCAGGCATTATGACCGCCAAATCCTAAGGAAGAGGACAGCACCATTTTAAGCTCCGTCCGGCACACGGTATTGGGAGTAATGTTCAAATCGCACTCTTCGTCAGCCTCCCGGTAATTGATGGTGGGCGGCACTGCACCGTACCGCAGCGCTAAAATAGAGGCAATCGCCTCCACCGCCCCGGCCGCTCCCAGCATATGGCCGGTCATCGACTTGGTAGAGCTGACATGCGCCCGATAGGCAGCCTCCTCTCCCAATGCTTTTTTGATTGCCATCGTTTCCGTTTTGTCATTGAGCGGCGTGGAGGTACCGTGGGCATTGATGTAAAGCCCCTCCCCGTCTGTTCCGCCGGACTGCTCCACCGCTTGCCAAATTGCCTCTGCAGCACCTGCACCTTCCGGGTCGGGAGCGGTAATGTGATGTGCATCGCAGGTGCTGCCGTAACCGGTCACCTCGCAATAAATTTTCGCTCCGCGCTGCTTGGCATGCTCATATTCCTCCAAAATCAAAGCGCCTGCCCCTTCTCCCATCACAAAGCCGCTGCGCCGCCGGTCAAAGGGAATGGAGGCTGCATTTTTATCATCCGTAGTGGTCAGCGCCATGCAATTGATAAACCCTGCAACTGCCAGAGGATCAATGCTTGCTTCCGAACCGCCTGCAATGATTGCGTCAGCATACCCGTCCCGCACCGCCCGGAAAGCCTCGCCAATACAGGACGTCCCGGTTGCACAAGCCGTAGAAATGGAAAGGCACGATCCCTTAGCACTGTGACGAATGGCAATGTTCCCGGCGGCAATATTAGAAATCATTTTAGGAATAAACAGCGGAGAAACCCGTCTGGGGCCGCGCTCCAGCAGCAGATTTTCCTCCTCTGTCATCGTATGAAATCCACCCACGCCGGAGCCAAAATAAACCCCCAGCCGCTTCGGCTCGATCTGATCTGCCAGGCAGCTGTCCGTCATCGCCTGATGAGCCGCCGCCAAGGCGTATTGGACAAACAAATCCGTCTTGCGCACCTCTCCCTTTGTCAGATAAAGCAAAGGATCAAACCCCTTCACTTCTGCCGCCAGGGTGGCCTTAAAATCAGTGAGATCAAACCGGGTGATGCGGTCAATTCCGTTCTCACCCCGAAGCAATGCGTCCCAAAAGGAGGGAACGTCATTCCCGATGGGGGTTACCGCCCCCAGCCCGGTCACTACAACTCGTTTCACATTCATAATTGGCATCCTTTCTGCCGCCTTGCGCCGGCATTCCTTCTTTCCTTCTTACATTGCTAACCCGCCGTCCACACGAATCACTTCGCCGGTAATATAGTCATTTTCAGCCAGAAAAACCGCCGTTTTTGCCACTTCCTCCGGCCGTCCCATCCGTTTGACAGGGATTGCTTCCATGAGAGCGGATTGCTCCATCTCCCGTGTCATATCTGTTTCAATCAGACCGGGGGCAATAGCATTGCAGCAAACCCCTCTGCTGCCCAGCTCCTTTGCAACTGATTTTGTCAACCCAATCAGGCCTGCTTTCGAGGCGGCATAGTTTGCCTGCCCGCCATTCCCCATCAGCCCGGCTACCGAGCTGATATTAATAATTTTCCCCGAACGCTGCTTCATGAAGGAACGGTAACACTGGCGAATCATATGAAACGCTCCCTTTAGATTGGTATCAATTACATCGGTAAAATCCGTTTCCTTCATTTGCAGCAGCAGCATATCCCGGGTAATTCCGGCATTGTTTACCAAAATATCAATCCGGGAAAAATCTTTTAAAATCTGCTTAACCGTTTCGGCACATTCCTCTTCGGATGCAACGTCACAACAATAGATCCGAGCCGTCCGACCGATCCTTTGGATTTGTTCCGCCGTTTGCTCAGCCTTGTCACGGCTCCCCCGATAAAGCACAGCTACGTCTGCCCCCGCCTGGGCAAGAGCCACTGCCACCGCCGCTCCGATTCCGCGGGACGCACCTGTTACCACGGCTGTTTTTCCACTAAGCATTCTCCTTCACCGCCTCTACCGTTTCTTTGAGGGTTTCTTCATCCTCAACATGATAGATTCGCACACCGGGGACAATTTTCTTCACTAAGCCATACAGCGTTTTTCCGGGACCCACCTCAATAAAATCAGTAACCCCCGCCTCTTTCATGGCGATCACAGAATCTGTCCACCGTACCGGGCTTTTGATCTGTTCGGTCATCATTTCTATCAGATTTGTTTCATACGGGCGGGCGGTAGCGTTTGCATAAACCGGCATGACCGGCGCTTGCAGGGAAAAACCTTGCAATTCTTGCCGGAACCGATCCGCCGCCTCCTGCATATAAGGAGAATGAAAAGCTGCGCTAACCGGTAAATCCACAACTCTACAGGAAAGCTCCTGCAGCTCTTTTTTGAGCATTTCCAGCTCCACCCGAGAACCGGAAACCACTGTTTGCGTCGGTGCATTATAGTTCACCGGATATACATGAGGATACCCGGCGCACACCTCCTCCACCTGCTTTGGCGTCAGCTTCATAACCGCCGCCATAGCCGTATCGCAGCTTTGGGCGGCCTGCTGCATGAGCAGCCCCCGACGCATCACAATCTGAAATCCAACCTCTGCGGAAAAAGCGCCCCCAAAGCTTAACGCCGCAATTTCTCCTAAGGAAAAACCGGCGCATACGCTGGGAGAAACCCCCGCCTCCCGTAAGGCAAGAGCCGCCGCCATGTCCGTCAGATATACACACGGCTGAGTGTTCTTCGTCTCCCGCAGCTCCTCTGCACTGCCGTAAAAGCACTGCTCCTTCGTGCCGGGGCGCAGCTCCTCTGCCCGGTCAAACAATTCCTTCGCAGCAGCGCTGCATTGATATAATGACCGACCCATACCGCTGTATTGAGCGCCCTGTCCGGAAAAAAGAAATGCTATTTTACCCATTGAGAAGCCCCCTTTAACAAAGTTTCCGCCTGATCAAACATTTCCGTTATGATTTCACGGCAGCTTTGCTCCCGATTCACCATACCGGCAATCTGCCCTGCCAAAAAACATCCCCGCTTTTCGTCGCCTTCCTGCGCTGCCAGCCGCAGTGCGCCGACTGCCATTTCTTCCAGCTCCTGATCGGAGATGTCAGAATACTCTGCTTTGGCATAGCTGCGGGAGAAGGGAGATTTCAGACTGCGAACCGGATGACCCAACCGCCGTCCTGTAACAATGGTAGACAAGTCAGTCGCCTTTAATACCTTTGCTTTATAATTGGGGTGAACGTCGCACTCGGTTGCAGTTAAAAAC
>CAKSSZ010000095.1 GCA_934489915.1 uncultured Clostridia bacterium
AAAGGACTTTCGGGAGCAGGAACCGGAACAGGAAGAACAGCTTGCTGTAAAGGCTGCCGGTGGATTTGCGGCGGCTCATCCGGTGTTGAAAGAACTGATTGACTGGGTCATGGTGGTAGTGGTTGCGCTGGTGATCACCTTTATCATCCGTACCTTTATTTTTACCATGGTGGTGGTAGACGGGCCTTCTATGCAAAACACACTGGTGACCGGTGACCGTTTGGCAGTGGTACGCTTGGGCTACGAACCGAAAACCGGTGATATTATTGTATTTTATCCCAACGGCGATAAATCCAGACCGTATATCAAGCGCGTGATTGCAATTGAGGGGCAAACCGTTGATATTCATGACGGTCAGGTGTATGTAGACGGTGTTTTGAAGGATGAGCCGTACTTAGGCTCCCCGACGACGGAAAACGGGGATCAGACCTATCCCTTAACCATTCCGGAGGGATACTTATTTGCGATGGGCGATAACCGCCAGCACAGTCTGGATTGCCGAAGTACTACGGTCGGTTTGGTCGATTATCAGGATATTGTGGGGAAAGCATGGCTGCGCCTGTTTCCCTTTGACAGTCGCTTCGGCAGTCTGTACCGGTAGGAGGTTCCTATGAATATTCAATGGTTTCCCGGGCATATGACAAAAACCGGGCGGGAAATGACAGCTGATGTGAAGCTGGTTGATCTGATTGTGGAGCTGGTAGATGCACGGATTCCCCGATCCTCCCGTAACCCGGATTTGGATCGGTTAACCCAGGGGAAGCCACGGCTGCTGGTTCTGACGAAAATTGTTCTGGCAGACCCAAAGGTAACCTCTTTGTGGGAGCAGGAGTATACCAATCGGGGGCAGTGCTTTATCTCGGTGAATGCCATGACAGGCCAGGGGGTGAAGCGAGTTTTTGCCGCATGCGAGCAAACATTGGAGGAAAAAATCCGCCGGGATCAGGAAAAGGGTATGGTAAACCGTAAAATCCGGATGATGGTGGCAGGTGTTCCCAATGTGGGGAAATCCTCTTTGATTAACCGGCTGTCCGGACGAAGCAGCACCAAGACCGGAGATCGGCCGGGGGTCACCCGTGGAAAACAGTGGATTCGGCTGAAAAACGGATTTGAATTATTGGATACACCGGGGATTTTGTGGCCAAAATTTGAGCAGCAGGAAACCGGGCTGCATTTGGCATTTACAGGTGCGGTGAAGGATGATGTGGTAGACGCTGAGGAGCTTGCCTGTGAATTAATTGGTTCCCTGCGGGGAAGATATGCTGCTGCACTGACGGAACGTTATAAGCTGGAAACACTGCCGGATGAGAACTACGGCGTATTGGAGCAGATCTCCAGAAACAGAGGATTTATGATGCGGGGCGGTGAAGCGGACACACGCCGTGGAGCGGCTGTACTGCTGGACGAATTTCGAGGCGGCGTATTGGGCAAAATATCCTTGGAGCTGCCGGACGGAAAAGAGGAGTCTGTATGATTACCAGAGAGCATTTGCTGCACCAGAGCGGCTACCGATATGTAGCGGGGATTGACGAGGCGGGAAGAGGGCCTTTGGCAGGCCCCGTTTTTGCTGCCGCAGTGATTATGGAGGAGGATTGCTACCTGCCGGATATTCGGGATTCTAAAAAAATCAGTGAAAAAAAGCGGGAAGAGCTTTTTACCTATATCACAGAACATGCGGTAGCATTTGGCATTTGCGCCGTGGACGAAAAGGTGATTGATGAAATCAATATTTTAAACGCCACCTTTCGGGCAATGGCGGGTGCGGTGGAGCGTATGCAAATTCACCCGGATTATGTGCTGATTGACGGAAATCAGAGCAAAGGAATGCCCTATCCTCATGAGTGTATTGTAAAAGGAGACGCAACGGTTGGCTGCATTGCGGCGGCGTCTATTCTGGCAAAGGTAAGCCGTGACCGATATTTGCGTGAATGTGAAAAGCAATATCCCGGTTACGGGTTTGCCAAGCATAAGGGTTACGGTACCAAGGCACATATTCAGGCCATTGGGGAGCTGGGATTATGTCCCATTCATCGGCGTACCTTTTGCAAAAAATTTGTGAAGGGTGAAGGGCATGAAGGAGAATAATAAAAAACTGGGCAGTTTCGGCGAACGGGAAGCTGCCCGTTATTTTCGCAGAAAAGGATATCGGATTGTCGCAGCGAATTATTCCTGCCGATGGGGAGAAATTGATTTGATTGTGAGCAAAGCGAAGGTGCTGGTGTTTGTTGAGGTGAAGACCAGGCAGGGCACGGGTTACGGCACACCGGCTGAAGCGGTGGGATATCGAAAACAGGAAAAAATCCGAACCGTTGCGGAGCACTTTCTTTTTTCCTATGATGAGGATGCGGATATTCGTTTTGATGTGATAGAGGTTTTGGCAGAGCCATCCTTATTCGGCGGCTACCGGGTGAAGAACATCAATCATATTGAACAGGCTTTTTAAAAGATTTGTTTTATCTTGAATTCTCTTATCAATTCCTGCCCTGTGGATAAGAGAATGTTACAACGGCGCATGCCGGCACAGGGCGGCGGAACGGAGTGTATTATGATCGTTGTGGATTCTCATTGCGATACGGCAGGGCGGTTGCTGCAAGGGGAGACGCTTGCTTCCTGCAAAGGACAGTGGAGCCTGGAGCGTGCCAGAAAATATTCCGGATTTGTACAGTTTTTTGCTGCGTTTATTCCGCCTGAGGAGCAGCAGCCGGAAGCTTACTGTATGGCGCTTTTGGATGCGGTGACAGACGAACTGCATCACAACGGCTTGCGTGCCGCAACCACCTATCGGACTTTGGAGACTGATTTGACACAAAACGGCTTTTCCTGCCTGCTGGCAGTGGAAGGGGGCTGCGGTGACCGGCTGGAAACGGTAGAGTGGTTATTTCAAAAAGGAGTTCGAGTCATGAGCCTTTGCTGGAATGAGGATACCCCTTGGTGCGGAGGCTGTCAGGGGGAGGGCGGCGGATTGACGGCGGCTGGCCGCAAGGCAGTTGCAGAAATGAACCGCTTGGGAATGCTCATGGATGTTTCCCACTGTTCCGATCAAAGCTTTGCGGATTTGGCGGCGCTCAGCCAAAAGCCTCTCATTGCGACCCATTCCAACGCAAGAGAAATCTGCCCTCATCCACGGAATCTGACGAGGGAACAATTTTGTATGATTCGGGATCGGGGCGGGATGGTCGGATTGAATTTATATCCGCCTTTTTTATCCGGCAGTGACTGTGCGGTAATATCGGATTTATTGCGGCATATCGACTATTTTCTGAGCCTGGGCGGGGAGGATCATATCGGTTTTGGAGCTGATTTTGACGGGATTGATTCCTGCATGTTCCCTGTATCCGGCATAGAAAGCTATGAGTGGTTATTCCATGAGCTGGAGAAACATTACTCGGAATCCATTGTAAAAAAACTGTTTTATGAAAACTACTTTACCTTTTTAAAAAAGAATTTATGAATTTTTTTGGAAAAGAACTTGCAAAAAGGGACGATTTGTATTATAATAGAAATAAGATTTTATGTGATAGGGAGGTTTTTGGGATGATGCCCATTTCAGAGAAGATTCGCTCGATTGCGCCGTCACCTACGCTTGCAATTGAAGAAAAGGTTAAGGCAATGCAGGCAGACGGAGTGGATGTAATTGGTTTTGGTGCAGGTCAGCCGGATTTTGATACGCCGGAGCATATTAAGGAGGCGGCAATCAAAGCCATCCGGGATGGTTTTACAAAATATACCCCTGCTTCCGGGATCAAGGAATTGAAGGAAGCGGTTTGCAGCAAATTATTGAAAGACAATGCGCTGGAATATACACCGGCCAACATTGTCATCAGCAACGGGGCAAAGCAGTGCCTGGTCAATGCATTAATGGCTATTTGCAATCCGGGAGACGAGGTCATTTTGCCTACGCCTTATTGGGTGAGTTATCCCGAAATGATTAAGCTGGCGGACGGGGTGCCGGTTTTGCTGCCTACGACTGAGGAGAGCCATTTTAAATTTACGGTGGAGGAACTGGAGCAGAAGGTAACCGACCGAACCCGTGCTGTAATTATTAACAGTCCCAGCAATCCTACCGGAATGTTATACAGCCATGCAGAACTGAAAAAAATCGGTGAACTGGCAGTGGAAAAAGGTTTTTATATTATTTCGGATGAAATTTATGAAAAGCTGATTTATGAAGGCGTCAAGCATGTTTCCATCGCTGCGATCAGTGATGAAATTAAGGATCATACCATTCTGGTTAACGGTCTTTCCAAAAGCCATTCCATGACCGGCTGGAGAATTGGCTATACTGCTTCTAACGCAACGGTTGCAAAGGCAATGGCAAATCTGCAAAGCCATGCGACCTCCAACCCTAATTCTATTGCCCAGAAGGCGGCTGTCGCTGCTCTGAACGGTCCGCAGGACTGTGTGGAAATGATGCGCGCCACCTTTGAAGAACGGCGGAATTATATGGTGGAGCGGATCAACCAAATGGAGGGTCTGTCCTGCAAAAAACCGGCCGGTGCGTTCTATGTGATGATGAATGTAAGCGCCTTGTTCGGTCAGGAGCTTTATGGCTATCAGATCCAGGATTCCAACGATTTCTGTGAAGCGCTTTTGGAGGTTGCCAAGGTGGCGGTTGTGTCCGGCGTTGGATTTGCGGCTGACGGATTTGTTCGCCTTTCTTATGCTACTTCTATGGAAAACATCGAGAAAGGTCTGGATCGGATCGAACGCTTTGTGAAAAAGGAGTTTTAACAAATGAGAAATACCTATGAAAGCCCCTTAAATACCCGGTACGCCGGGGATGAAATGAAGTATTTGTTTTCTCCGGATTTTAAGTTTAAAACCTGGCGAAAGCTTTGGATTGCCTTGGCAAAGGCGGAACATCAACTTGGGTTACCGGTAAGCCAGGAGCAGATTGAGGAGCTTGAGGCGCATCAGGATGAGATTAATTATGAGGTTGCCGAGGAGCGGGAACGCCAGGTGCGCCACGATGTGATGTCCCATGTTTACGCTTACGGAAAGCAATGTCCGAAGGCTGCGGGGATCATTCATCTGGGTGCAACCTCCTGCTATGTGGGAGATAATACGGATTTGATTACCATGCGAGAAGGGCTTCGTTTGATTCATCGTAAGCTGATCAGCGTAATGGGAATGTTGGCGGATTTTGCGGAAGAGTATAAAGAGATGCCTACCTTAGGGTTCACGCACTTTCAACCTGCGCAGCTGACCACGGTAGGGAAACGTGCAACCCTGTGGCTGCATGAACTGTTGCTGGATTTGCAGGATCTGGAATATGTGACAGACAGCTTGAAGCTCCTCGGTTCCAAGGGAACGACCGGCACCCAGGCGAGCTTTTTGGAGCTGTTTGAAGGCGATGAGGAAAAGGTTCGCTATTTGGATCAGCTGATTGCCAAAGAAATGGGCTTTGCGGAAACTTATCCTGTTTCCGGTCAAACATACTCCCGTAAGGTGGATAGCAGAGTGCTGAATGTCCTGAGCGGGATTGCGCAAAGCGCTTATAAATTTGCCAATGATTTGCGGTTGCTGCAAAATTTAAAGGAGATTGAAGAACCCTTTGAAAAAAGTCAGATTGGCTCTTCTGCTATGGCTTATAAGCGAAACCCCATGCGCTCGGAACGGATTTGCGCTCTGGCACGGTTTGTGATGGTTGACGCATTGAACCCTGCCATGACCGCTTCTACGCAGTGGTTTGAACGTACCTTAGATGACTCTGCCAATAAACGTCTGTCAGTTTCGGAAGCATTTTTGGCGACTGACGCTATTTTAAATATTTACAGCAATGTGGTAAACGGTCTGGTTGTTTATCCGAAGGTGATTGCCGCCCGGGTAGAAAGCGAGCTGCCGTTTATGGCTACGGAAAATATTTTAATGGATGCTGTGAAGCGAGGCGGCGACCGACAGCAGCTCCATGAAAGAATTCGGGTTCATTCCATGGAAGCGGCCAAGCAAGTGAAAATGGAAGGAAAACCGAACGATTTGATTCGCCGGATTTGTGACGATCCGGCTTTTGGTTTAACGCAGGAGGATCTGAACGGGTTGCTCAAAGGAGAAAACTTTATCGGCAGAGCGCCCGGTCAGGTAACAGAATTTCTGGAAGAGGAGATTCGTCCTCTGTTGAAAAAATATGCCAGTGAATTAGGGGTTGCGGCAGAGCTGAAAGTGTGATATGATAAAAAGGGAAGCA
>CAKSSZ010000096.1 GCA_934489915.1 uncultured Clostridia bacterium
CCCATAGGGGGCGATGAAACGGTAATAAGGCAGGGAAATGACCGCCAGTCCGGCGCCGTGGGGGCAGTCGGTATAGGCGCCCAATTGATGCTCGATCATATGCACCTCCCAATCCTGCTCCTTTGAAAGCCCCGTGATGGTGTTTAACCCAATGGTGGCGCACCACATAATATTGCTGCGGGCTTCATAATCCCGGGGGTTGTCCATGGCGATCCGCGCGCTGTGGATCAAAGAGCGCATGACCCCTTCCAGGAGGTAGTCGGTGGTGTTATCGTCCTCCCCTGAAAAATACTGTTCCATCAGGTGGGACATGGTGTCAAAAATACCGCTTGCCATTTGCAGCTGGGGGACGGTATAGGTGAACTCGGGATTGAGAATGGAAAACTGCGGGTTGACATTGGGCGGGAACACGCGCCCGTTTTTCAGCATTTTTTCCTCGTTGGTAATGACGGAGCCGCCGTTCATTTCAGAGCCTGTCCCTACCATGGTAAGCACCGAGCCGACGGGAACAATTTTGTTGTCCACCGGTTGGAAGTCGATCCAATATTTTTGCCAGGGATCTCCTTCACAGTAGGCAGAGACCGAAATGCCCTTGGCGCAGTCAATGACCGAGCCGCCCCCTACCGCCAAAATCAGATCAACGGAATGCTCCCGTACCAGGCGGGCGCCCTCCAGCAGCTGGGAATAGGACGGGTTGGACTTAATGCCTGCCAGCTCCACTACCGTTTTGCCGGCATCCTTCAGCATTGTCACAATTCGGTCATATAATCCGCTGCGCTTGACAGAGCCTTTGCCATACATCAGTAAAACGCTGTCCCCGTATTGGGCAAGCTGACCGGGCAGCTGATCGAGCGCACCTTTTCCAAAGAAAATTTTAGTAGGATTGTAATAGGAAAAATCAAATTTCATCCGGTATTCCTCCTTGACAAATTGAATTTGGGTATGCTATAATAACCCCGTTAGTTTTATTATACAACTTAAAGTGCACTTTAAGTCAATACTTTTTTGGAAAATTTTTTAGGAGGATTTTTATGGGATATACGGTTGGAGAAATGGCAAAGAAGATGGGGGTTACCCCGTCTGCGCTGCGCTATTATGATAAGGAGGGCTTACTGCCCTTTGTGGAGAGGAGCAGCGGAGGGGTGAGGCTGTTCCGGGAGTCGGATCTGGAATGGATGAAGATGATTGAATGCCTCAAAAAAACCGGAATGCCCATTAAGGAAATTAAAAAGTTTATGGATTGGTGCATGGAGGGGGACGCAACCATTGATCAGCGGCTCCGGTTGATTGACGCCCGGCGGGAGGAGGTGCAGCGCCAGCTGGAGCAGCTGGAAGGAACCCTTTCCATGTTGAATTACAAGCATTGGTATTATGAAACCGCCAAAGCGGCCGGCACCTGCCGAGTGCATGAGACGTTACCGGCAGAGCAGATCCCGGAGGAATACCGTAAGTTTGTAAAGAAGAAGTAAAAGGGGCTGCCCAGTCGGCGCTATTTTTCAAAAGTCGAAAAAGAGGGTGCAGCAAAACGATTGCGTTTTGCTGCACCCTCTGCGGTTTCCTCTCCTTATGCCTGCTCCCTGCCACGGATTAATCTTGCGATGACGGGGCTTAAGATCAGGTTGGTGATCAGTTCAAAAATAAAATTCAGCCCGACCATGACGAAAATCAAATAGTTCCCCGCAGAGGGAAAGCCTTCCGCTTGGGACCATTCGCCGATCAGCTCCATAAAAAAGAGTCGGCAGCCGATTAAAAAGACGCCGGTGTTTACAATCGGGCAAACAAACGCCGCTGCAACCGTGCCTGCAAACGCATTGAACTTTGCGGCGAGCCGGTAGGCAAGGGCAGCAAGCAGCCCGGCAAGCGCCCCTTTTGCCAGGACGGTCAGCACTGTGCCGGCAGGGTTGAACGCTAAAAAGAGGGTACTGTCGGTAAACAAAACCACGATACCGAACACCAGCCCCAGCCATGCCCCTGCGCCGACCCCGCACAGGGCGGCGCCGATGGAAATGGGAACCAATACCACAGAGATGGAAAAGGGCCCGAAATGAATGAAGGAACCCATAAATTGTAATACAATGACCAAAGCGGTCAGAATGGCGCAAAGCACTAATTTTTTTGTTTTCAAATGATTCCGGTTCATGAAAATCTCCTAACTGCTGCTCACAAAGACGGATGCAGCGTTTTTTTATTTTTTTCATAAATGAACAGCAGGCCCTTTAAAATCAAATCCTCATCCAATTGAATGGCGTGCCTGCAATAAGGAATGATAGAGCCGGACAAGCCCCCTGTGGCAACGACTGTGGGAGCGGCGTCAGTCTCCCGGCAAATGCGGTCGATCATGCCGTCCAGCATGGCGGCGTTCCCGTAAATAATACCGGAGCGCATACAGTCCACGGTGTTGGTTCCTAAAATCTTTTTGGGAGCGGTCAGGCTGATTTGGGGCAGCTGTGCCGCACCTCCTGCCAGCGCCTTTAAGGACAGCTCTACGCCGGGGATAATGGAAACCCCCGTAAAACAGCCGTTTTCGTTGACGACCATGAGCTTTGTAGCGGTGCCCATGTCAATAATCAGCACCGGCGGCGTATACAGCTGATATGCTGCCACACAGGCGCAAATCAAATCGGCGCCTACCTGTGCCGGGTTGTCTGCCAGCAGATTAATGCCGGTTTTGATGCCGGGGCCGACAATGATGGGTTCTACCCGGTAGGCCGTTCGTATGGCATTGGCAACCGTTTGGGTCAAAGGAGGCACCACGGAAGAGATGGCAGCGCCGTTAATGTCCGCCTGGTTTACGCCGTACAGGCGCAGAATATTTTGCATGACAATGGCGTATTCTGCGTCTGTTTTGGTCGCATCCGTGGAGATGCGGGAAAGGAAGGTCAGCCGATTTTCCACAAAGCCGCCTAAGACGATGTTGGTGTTTCCGATGTCAATGGTCAGAAGCATAACAATCTTCCCTTTCTGATTAGGATGCTGTTTGATTTGCAAATCAATACAGCTCATAGGAAAGTTTATCAGATTTTTTTCTGTTTGTCAACTAAAATCGGGCAAGTAAATCAAAAAAACCCGGAAAGGAGACGGAGGCGCATTGGGCGTTGGTCAGGGTGCTTTCCGTTTCTGCCGCCAGCCCCAGCACGGCGCATGCCATGGCGATCCGGTGGTCGCCGTGGCTGTCAAAGGCTGCGCCGGTGATGGGCACACCGCCTGTTATGATCATGCCGTCAGGGGTGGGGGAGATGGCAGCGCCTGCTTTGGAAAGCTCTGCGCAAACGGTATCAATCCGATTGGTCTCCTTCACCTTCAGCTCCTGTGCGCCGGAAATCACCGTTTCCCCTTGGGCAAAGGCGGCGGCGACTGCCAGGATGGGAATTTCATCAATCAGACTGGGGATCAGTTCTTCTCCTACGGTGACCCCGTGGAGGTCGGCGGAGCGGACGGTAATGTCTGCTGCCGGTTCCCCCCCTACGGTGCGCGCCCCTTCTACGGTGAGATCGGCGCCCATTTGCTGCAGGACGGTCAGAATCCCGGTACGGGTGGGGTTCATGCCCACGTTGCGCACCGTAATACAGGAATGAGGCACAATACTGCCTGCCACCAGGAAGAATGCCGCAGAGGAAATATCCCCCACCACCTCTACATCGCAGCATTGCAATTGGTCGGGCGGGGTGAGGGTAACGGTGGTACCCTGCCGCTCCACCGGGCAGCCGAAGGCGGAAAGCATCCGTTCGCTGTGATCCCGGGAGGGGTGCCGCTCGGTCACCGAGGTGACCCCTTCTGCATACAAACCTGCCAGCAGAATGGCGGATTTCACCTGGGCGGAGTCCTGAGGCATGAGGTAAGAAATCCCGTGGAGCTGCCCGGGGGAAACGGTCATAGGGCAGGTGAGGGTGGGGGAGCTGATGTGCGCTCCCATGCGGGAAAGAGGGGTGATGATCCGTGCCATGGGGCGGCGGTTTAAGGAATCGTCTCCGCTAATTTCCGAGGAAAAGGACTGACCGCACAAAATACCGGTGAGCAGGCGGGTGGTGGTGCCGGAATTGCCGGCATACAGCCGTTTGGCGGGGGCGCTCAGCCCGTGCAGCCCGGCTCCCGTGACCTGTACCCGATCCCCCCGGCGGCGGATGGCAACCCCCAGCTCCTCCATGCAGGAAATGGTAGACAGGCAATCGTCCGAGGGGAGAAAATTGCGAATTTCGCTGGTTCCTTTTGCGATGGAGGCGAATAAAACCGCCCGGTGGGAAATAGATTTATCAGGGGGAACCGTACATTCCCCCCGGAGTCTTTGCTTGGGTTGAAGGGAAATCATAACACAGACCTCGTTTTCAATGATTTTTCTTTTATTATACCATCTTTTTTGCAAAAATCCAATGTAAAAGCGAGTTTTTGTTACTTTTTCATATATTCTGAACAAAAATTTGTGCACTATTTCGAGCCTGTTTAGAAAAAAGTTCAAAAAAGCTATAGAAATTCACCAAAAAATATGATATAATAAACCTATTCCATGATGATTGCAACCAGTCATTACGATAAATAGAGTAAAGGAGGAATTGAAATGAAGCAATACCCGATGGAGGAAATCCGTAATGTTTGCCTGGTTTCAGGCGGGCATGCGGGCAAAACGTCGCTGGGGGAGGCTTGCCTGCATATGGCAGGCGCATCCGACCGCTGGGGCAAGGTAACGGACGGGAACACCGTATCCGACTTTGACTCGGAAGAAATTAAGAGAAGTATATCAATCAGTACAGCTTTGCTGCCCTTTGAGTGGAACGATTGTAAGATTAATTTACTGGACACGCCGGGCTACTTTGATTTTGCAGGAGAAGCTTTGGAAGGCATTCGGGTTGCTGACGCTGCGTTGATCCCGGTCAGCGGCAAATCCGGCGTTTCGGTAGGAACTGAAAAAGCCTGGAACTATGCACAGGAGCGTGGAATTCCTTCGGTGATTTTTATTAATAAAATGGATGATCCCAACGCCCATTATACCCAGGTGATCCAGCAGCTGCGGGAGAGCTTCGGGACGGCAGTCATGCCCTTTGTAGCTCCGGTGAAGGAAGAAGGCGTATTGACCGGCTTTGTGGATTTGGTACATCAAAAAGCAATGAGCGGGACGGGGGTAACCCTGACCGATTGCCCCATGCCGGCCTGGCTGGAGGACGGGATTGAAAAGTTTATGGATATGATCAAGGAAACCATTGCGGTAACGGAGGATTCCTTGATGGAAAAATATTTTGCGGGAGAAGAATTTACCCAGGAGGAAATTGTAAAAGCGGTGAAAAACGGTGTGCGTTCCGGTGCGATTGTGCCGGTATTCTGCGGGAGTGCATTGACCGGCGGCGGGGTATCCTTGCTGTTGGACGCCATCGTAAAATATATGCCGGCTCCGTCGGATACGGTGTCGGGCGTGGTGCCCGGTTCGGAGGAACCGATTGAGTTGGGGGCACAGGATGGCTTGTCCGCCCTGATTTTCAAAACGGTGGCGGATGTCGGAAAGCTTTCCTATTTTAGAGTCTTTTCCGGTACCATGAAGCCGGATTCTCAGGTCTTGAACGCAACCACCGGGGAGATGGAAAAAATCGGCCGCCTCTATTTGGTGCGGGGCAAAAAGCAGGAAGAGGCCGCCTCCGTCGGGGCGGGAGACATCGGCGCTGTGACCAAGCTTGCCAAGGCAAAAACGGGAGATACCCTTTGTTCTTCTGCTAAGCCCATTCAGCTGCCCGGGATTTCTTTCCCGGCGCCTGCGATTTCCCTGGCGGTACTGCCCAAGGAAAAGGGAGACGAGGAAAAAATCAGCGCAGGGCTGCATAAGCTGCTGGAAGAGGATCCTACCCTACAGCTGCGCACGGATAAGGAAACCAAGCAGCTTCTGTTATCCGGTCAGGGAGAACAGCACCTGGAAATTACAGTGAGTAAGCTGAAGGCGAAATTCGGCGTTTCGGTGGATCTGATTGAGCCGAAGATTGCATATCGGGAGGCCATCCGGAAAAAGGTGAAGGTGGAAGGAAAGCATAAAAAGCAATCGGGCGGTCACGGGCAGTTCGGGCATGTCTGGATTGAATTTGAACCGGGTCAGGAGCCGGGGCTGGAATTCTGTGAGCAGATTTTCGGCGGTGCTGTTCCCAAAAATTATTTCCCTGCCGTGGAAAAGGGCTTGCAGGAATGTATTGCTC
>CAKSSZ010000097.1 GCA_934489915.1 uncultured Clostridia bacterium
CATCAGCTCCCATAGCGATCATGTCTTCTCCCAGTTCCTGTGGCGAGTTGAACAAGGGGTAATCTGACAGACCGATTTGGGTGCCGCCTAACGGGGTTTCTTGATTATAGAAGGAAATATCGGCAGAAGAGAAGGAATCTGCCACCAGCTCAAACATAGGCAGAAAATCATAGTCCCGTTCCGGATTTTGTGCTGCGTTTTTTGCGGCGTCCTGATACACGGTGCGGTGAATCAGCGCATCTCCCAAAGCGCACAGGGATAAGGTCACCGGTTGGGGCGCAGAAGAGGGAGTAGGGGTGGGCTGAGAGGCAGAGCGGGCACAGCCGCAAAGTAATCCCAGACATAAAATAGGTATCATTAGCTTTTTCAAAATAAGCTCCTCCTTTGACTTGTAATTGGTTGATGTGAAATGTCCATGACGGAAAATACAGAAAGCTCCCAAAAGTCAGACGGATTTCGGGAGCCTTGGTTTTTATTTCGATACAGTTGTCTGTTCCGTTACGGTTTCCTGCGCCGCTGTGGCAAGCGCAGCACGTTTTTCTTCTGCCCGCTTGGTTTTGTAGTACCGCCGGAGTAAACGCTGTTCCTTGGTATAACCCAAGTAAAAGACCACCATGGTGCCGTATACCAGTAAGGTGGAAAGACATTCTGTCGATTTGATCCGTACCTGTTCTAACCCTCCTTGCCAGCTGAACGCAAAACAGAGCAGCTCTGCTGCAAAGGAGAAGCAAATGCCAATGAGTAAGGCAAGCCCGGTTACTTCACAAAAAGCAAAGTCCAGACTGATATCAATGACCGTCCATGCCAAAAGAACCAGTTCTATGGCGCATGCAACAGCAGCCAGCAGCTCCATGGGCTGGCCGGCTGTAGAGAGGGATTCCATCCGCAGTCCCTGTCCGTCAAACAACAGCCGGAAGCGCGAGCAAACCATCAATAAGCACCCGATTGCCAATGCTGCGCCCGGAAGAGCAAATAGCTTTAAGTGACGCCGATCCGATAAAAACAGCGACATTCCTAAAAAAAGCACACACCCCACCAGCATGAGCAGCTGGGAGGAAACCCAGAAAGGCGACGGGTTGGGAAATAAAAAATTCAGCGATGTTACCACGATAGCCAGCATGGAAACCAGCCCCAAAAGTAATTTTCGGTTATCGTTCATAAAGCAATTGCCCCCTCAAATCCAATACGCTATGTATGATGTTTTTCTTCAAATTCAAACAATTTTTATTATATCACAATCCTTTTCTTTCGTCAATCACTTTTCAATGGATGATGAGAAAAAATCCAAGAATATTTCTAATTGTGCCGATGAGTTGGTATTTGGCTTATATGTTTGATAGGGAAGTATAACTACGCAAGTCAGTCAAACCGTGCAATAAGGTGTTGGAAAGGCAAAAAGAAAAACCCTTCAACCTGCGTGGTTAAAGGATTTTTCTGGCTTTTGCGTTCATTATAGGTGCGGATTATTTTCGTTTTTCATATACGCAACTTTACACGCACGGACATAACATTCTGCAACATATTCTTCAATGGGCATTTTTTTATACTTATCATTTTCGTGTCGATTTGGTTTGCTTATAGTATTCAATTCAAATGTAATAATATCATCATATCCACATATATTTAAACGCTTTACTGCATTTTCCCAATCAATAATTCCATCAAACGGAAGCAGATGCAAATCATCTGTCCAGAATATTTTACCATTAGAATCACTTACGCCCAAATTATCATTCAAATGAGTTGCAATAAGTCTATCTCCGTATAAATTCAGCATATCCTTACCTTTGTTATAGCACATTTCATGCCCGCTATCCCAACAAAATCCAACGTTGTTGCAATAAGAAAAAGCATCCATTACGGCCTTTAAAAATTCTTCGCCCTCTGTATTTTCAAACGCTATTTTCACGTTGAGCTTGTCTGCCTCTTCAACAACTCTGCCAAAATTATCTATGCCTTCTTTTGTTGGAATATCCTCTGAGTCAAAGCCTATATATGTATGAACAATCATGATAGGAACTTCTGCTTCAGCACAATCTCTGATACAGCTTATCAGTTCGTTTACTGCATTCTCCGACTCTTTATTATTTTTCCACATTTTACTTGCATTTTCGAACGGAGCATGAATGGATTGATATGATATATCAATCTTATCAGCTAATCTGCGATATTCCATTATTTCAGAATTCCATTCGGTAAAAAACCCGTCAAATCCCGTTTGCTTAAAAAGTTCAATTTGCTTCTTTATGCTTATCCCAAATTGACTGTTTGTTCCCAAACACAATCTTGATTTATACATAATTTAGCCCTTCCTTTAATTTATTTCAAATTCATACAAATTCGAAAAATCGAAATTTTCATAAATTTTATAACACATTCTTTATGAAATTACAATCCGCAAGCTGCATAAAGTTTTATCGAATCTTTTTCAAAAATACTCAAAACCCGCATAAGAAAACGGTCAAAACAGATTGCATCTGTTTTGACCGCGAATTCTGGTACACCATCAGGGGCTCGAACCCTGGACACCCTGATTAAGAGTCAGGTGCTCTACCAGCTGAGCTAATGGTGCATAATGGAGCTGTCTAGCAGATTTGAACTGCCGACCTCTTCCTTACCAAGGAAGTGCTCTACCAACTGAGCTAAGACAGCATAATGGCGACCCGGAAGGGGTTCGAACCCTCGACCTCTAGCGTGACAGGCTAGCGTTCTAACCAGCTGAACTACCGGGCCACATGAACGCAACAACAGATACTATTATACACGGTTTTTCCTGTTTTGTCAATACTTTTTTTGAAAAAAACAGAAAATTTTTAAAGAATCAGTCGGCAGGGGGGACATGATCGGGCGACCCTGCCCGCCTGCCGGAATGTTCTCGTTAAAATCCCGTTTGAAAGATACCCTTATGCGCGTTCTACCTTGTTAGAACGGATACATCTGGTGCATACGTACATGGTTTTCGGCGTACCCTTATCGATGACGTGAATCTTTCTGATATTGGGCTTCCAGGTTCTGTTGGATCTTCTATGAGAGTGAGAAACCTTGATCCCGAAGGTAACACCTTTTCCGCAAACTTCACACTTTGCCATTTATCAAACACCTCCTACTGAGTTTTTCATCCGTTATAAAACAGCATATAATATTATATCAGATTTTTTTCTATTTTGCAAGCTTTTTTTGAAATTTTTTATTGAAGAACGCGAATTTTAAAAATTCCGTCAATTTTATTTAACGCTTCCAGGGTAGAATCGGTTACGGTATCGCTTTCGATATCTACCATAGAGTATGCGTTTTCTCCCTTTGATTTATTCGTCAGATTATCAATGTTGATTTGCAGATCTGCTAAAATCTTTGTAATTTGCCCAATCATGTTGGGAATATTTTTATGTAAAATGCAAATCCGAACCGGCGTTGTTCTGGGGGCGGAAACAGCAGGGAAGTTGACAGAGTGGGTGATGTTTCCGTTTTCAATATAATCCTGCAGCTCCCGGGCAGCCATCACGGCACAGTTATCTTCCGATTCCGGTGTGGAAGCACCCAAATGCGGAATTGCAATAACATTTTCCTGTTCTAACAGCGCCGCATTGGGGAAGTCGGTTACATAGGAGGCGACTTTGCCTGCTTGAATGGCAGCTAAAATATCCTCCGTATTGACCAGGTCGCCCCGGGCAAAGTTTAGAATCCGAACGCCGTCTTTCATTTGATCCAGGGTCTTTTTGCAGACGGTGTTTCTGGTTTCGTCATTCAGCGGTACATGGATGGTGATATAATCGGACTGTTCAAAAATCTGATCCATAGTGCCGGCATGGCGGACGGCACGGGACAAGCCCCAGGCGGCGTCAACCGACAGATAGGGGTCATAGCCGATTACGTTCATTCCCAAAGCGGAGGCAGCGTTTGCCACTAAAATACCGATGGCGCCCAAACCGATGACACCCAGCGTTTTTCCTTCAATTTCAGGGCCTGCAAACTGGCTCTTTCCCTTTTCTACCAGCTTGCCTACCTGATCGCCCTCTCCCTTTAAAGAGGCAGCCCAGTCAATGGCCGGGACAATTTTGCGGGAAGCCAACAGCAAGCCGGCAATCACCAGTTCTTTGACTGCATTGGCATTGGCGCCGGGGGTGTTAAACACTACAATCCCCTGTTCGGTGCATTTAGGGATGGGAATGTTATTGGTGCCTGCGCCGGCACGGGCGATCGCCAGCAGACTGTCCGGAAGCTCCATGTCATGCATGGCGGTGCTTCTGACCATGATGCCGTCGGGAGCAGCGATATCGTCTCCGCACTGATACTGGGCGGGAAGAGCGTCCAGCCCGATTTTTGCAATTTTATTCAACAATAATATTTGCGGCATAGGAATGCTCCTTTTCATAAAATTTAGTGCTTGCTTTCAAAATCCTTCATGAATTCAACCAGCTTAGCGACACCTTCTACAGGCATTGCGTTATAGATGCTGGCACGCATACCGCCTACGGTTCTGTGACCCTTCAGGTTCACAAAGCCGGCAGCCTTTGCTTCTTTAATGAATTCTGCATTCAGGTCATCCTGGCCGGTAACGAAGGGAACATTCATTAAAGAACGGTCCTCCGGAACAACCGTACCGCGGAACAGCTTGGATTCATCCAGAAAATCATATAAAATTTTTGCTTTTTCCCGATTGATTTTTTCAATTGCAGCAACGCCGCCCAGCTCCTTCAGCCATTCCAGCACCAGCATGCAAATGTAAATGGAGTAGGTAGGAGGCGTATTGTACATGGAGCCGTTTTTCGCATGCGTTTCATAATTCATCATGGTGGGCACGCTTTCCGGCGCCTTGCCGATCATATCGTCCCGTACGATGACTACGGTCAGGCCGGCAGGACCGATGTTTTTCTGTGCGCCGGCATAAAGCAGGGCAAACTTAGATACATCCAACGACTCTGACAAAACGCAGGAGGAAATATCGGCAACCAGAGGAACCTTGCCGGTATCGGGCAGAGTGTTATACTTGGTACCGTAGATGGTGTTGTTCATGGTGATATGAACATAATCCGCATCCGGAGCAAAGGCGGATGCGTCTACCTTCGGAATGTAGTTGAACACAGCGTCCTCACTGGATGCCACAATCCGGACTTCACCAAATTTCTTGGCCTCTGACGCAGCTTTTTTCGCCCATTGACCGGTCAGAATGGTGTCCATTTTGTGAGAACCGTTCATCAGATTCATGGGAATCATAGCAAACTGAGTGGAAGCGCCGCCTTGTAAAAACAGCACCTTATAGTTGTCGGGAATCCCCATCAGCTCCCGGAACAGTTCTTCCGCATGAAGAATGATCGCCTCATATTCCTTGGAACGGTGGCTCATTTCCATCACAGACATCCCAGTTCCTTGGTAGTCCAGCATTTGATCTGCCGCTTTTTTTAAGACGGCTTCCGGCAGCATGGACGGGCCGGCGGAAAAATTATAAACTCTGCTCATAATGTGCAACCTCCTATATGATACCCTGCTTTTCCTGAGCGGGGAAGTAGTCTAATATAACCATTATACACCATCTTTCGAAAAAGGTCAATTGATTTTTCGTGAAAAATCAATTTATTGCTTGACAATGGTGCTTCTTTTAATTTTATTTGTGGTTGTTTTTTCAAATTCCCGATCCCTCAAAATAATTTTGGAGATTTTTTTATAGGATGGCAGGGGCGCCAGAACGTGGGAAATGTCCTCCTTCAAGCGGGCAGGTAAGTCGGTGATTTGTGTAATTCCCTCCGGTGCACAGTAGACTTCCGCATATAGAGCGTCTTCTTGGCCGGCGTCGTTCACATGACCGTACACAATCACCTCGGTGACATAATCAATGGAGGAAATCAGCCCTTCCAGCTCTTCCGGGAAAATATTTTTGCCGTTGTCCAGCACGATTAAATTCTTTTTCCGGCCGGTGATCATCAGCTGACCTTTTTCATTGATTTTGCCATAGTCTCCGGTACGGAACCAACCGTCCGGGGAGAGCACCTGAGCGGTTTGCTCCGGTTGCTTGTAATAGCCCATCATGACAATCGGCCCTTTTACGCAGATTTCGCCGATTCCGTCACTGTCCGGCTCGCGAATGTCAATTTGACAGCAGGGAAGGGG
>CAKSSZ010000098.1 GCA_934489915.1 uncultured Clostridia bacterium
TCCCATCACCGATCCTATGGATGGTTCCGCTGCCGCAGCCGTCTGTTGACCCTTCCCTGCCCTGACTCAGGCAGTATTCACGCACCGAATCCTCCGAGCCGGGAGGTGCCAGCAGCTTTGCCAAATCCGCAATATATTTTCTCATAGCGACCCCTCCAATTCTGCCGTAAACAAGGATAACAACCGGCAATAATGCTCATAATCTTCCAAATCAATCACACAGCAGGGAGAATGAATATAACGGCACGGTAAAGAAAGCACCATGGTTGCCGCCCCCTGACCGTATAATTGCAACGCGCCGGCGTCATTTCCGCCGGAGGTACTTTGTTTCAATTGTAACGGAATTCGGTGCCGTTTTGCGGTTTCCTGCATACATTTTCGGAATCGGTTACTGGAATAGGATGCTCCATCCGCAATACTGACAGCCGGCCCCTTGCCCAGAACCGTTACCGCCCCTTCCTGCACACCGGTCAGATCCGAACAGGTGGTGGCCTCTACCGCCATCGCAAAATCAGGGCGGATCCGACGGGATAACACCCCCGCTCCCCGCAGTCCTACCTCCTCCTGCACACTGAAGCATACATATAAATCAAAAGAATACCGCTTCTTTTCCTGTAATAGGCGGATCAATGCCGCACACCCTACCCGGTCGTCCAATGCCTTGCCTTTTGCCATATGATCACCGAACTCCCGATAGTCACTGTCAAAGGAAACATAATCTCCCCGCTCCGCTTTTTCCGTTCCCAAATCCAAATACAATTCTTTCAGCGTCACTCCGTTTTTTCGTTCGTCCGGCATCGTGTGGTGCACCGCACGAAATCCAAACACCGCCGGCCGCTTCTCTTCTCCGACCCTGACCCGCTGTCCCGGCAAAATCCGTTCATCAAAGCCGCCTACCTCCTTCACGCAGGCAAACCCGTCCGGCAACACGTGGCTGACTACAAAGCCCACCTCATCCATATGGGCGCACAGCAGCACCCGACCGGATCCCGTCCCCTGCCGAAATGCAATCAGGTTCCCCAGGGAATCCGTCTCCAGCCAATCGCAGCAGGATTGAATCTGCACCCGAATATATTCCCGCACCGCATCTTCATTGCCGGAGACGCCGTCTAACATAGAAAGCGTTTTCAACATGGCAAATCACCTCCCGCCAGTTCAATCATCAGTCTTGCCGCTGCCTCCATATCAGACAGCTCCACCGTTTCCACCATGGTATGCATATAACGCAGCGGAACGGAGATCAGCAAGCATGGCACCCCTTTGCCGGAAAGCTGAATCACGCCCGCATTGGTACCGCTGTCTCCCCCTTCCACCTCGACCGTATAGGGAATTCTGCATTTTTTTGCTGTCTCCAACGCATGTTTAAAACACACCGGATAAATATTTGCCCCGGTACAAAGAGCCGCTCCGCTCCCAAGGGGAAAGCATAGGCTTTCTTCCTCGTCCGGTGTCATACCAAAGGTCACATCTGTTACAATGGCTAAATCCGGCACAAACTGCCGCACTGCAGCAGCCGCCCCCAGGCAGCCCAGTTCCTCCGCCGTAGACGCCAAAAAGACAATTGTGTGCGGGCAATTCTTTAACTGTTGCATGGCATAAAGCGCAATGGCAACCCCACACTTATTATCCAACCCCTTAGAACTGATCCGTCCTTGTCCCAACTCCCGGAATACCGGTAAAAAAGTGACCGGGTCGCCAATGCGCACCACTTCCTCCGGATGCTTCATCCCCACATCCACCGTCATATGAGAAAGGCTCAACGCCTTTTTCTCTTCTCCGCTGCCCAGCAAATGGGGCGGTTTTGCGCCAATCACCCCGTAAAGGGGTCGCTTTCCGTGTACCACAACCTCGCTGCAAGGCAAAATCCGAGGATCCACCCCGCCAACGGCAATGACTTCCAAACCTCCGTCCTCTCGGATCTCCTTTACCTGCAGCCCGATTTCATCCATATGGGCGTCCAGCAAAACGGTTTTCCCGGAGGTACCGTAACGCACGCCAATCACATTTCCAAAGGAATCCACATGAGCCGAATCGCAAAAAGGAGCCACCAGGCGGCAAATTTCCTCCGCTGTTTCCTCCCCATGCCCCGCAACGGAGCATGTACCGCACAAGCGCTGCAATAATTCTTTCATTTCACCATCTCCTATTCCAACCCATTGACAAGCTCCTTAAAGAGATTTCCCCGTTCTTCAAAATTCCGAAAGCGGTCAAAGCTGGTGCTTGCCGGGGACAGCACGACCACATCCCCCTCTGCCGCAAGCTGCGCACTGAGCGCAACCGCTTCTTCATAGCTTTCGCACCGATGAATGGGTGTAACGGCGCCGCACTTTCTCACCGCCGCCTCAATTTTATCGCTGGTAGCGCCTACTAAAATCAATTCCTTCACATGCTCCTCAATCACAGGCCCCAGCTCGTCATACGGAATTCCCTTATCTTTTCCGCCGGCAATCATAATCACCTTCTCCGGAAAAACGCTCAAGGTTGCCCGGCTCCGATTTGGGCTGCTGTCAATGGAGCTGTTATAGTAAGAAACGCCGTTCCGTTTGCGCACAAACTCAATCCGATGCTCCACGCCGCCAAAGCTTTCTGCTACCTGCTGGATGGAGGCGGCCGAAACCAGTCCTAAGGTTGCGGCAATGGCAGCCATATAATTTTCAATGTTATGTCCGCCGGGAATTTTGATTTGCTCGGTTTTCAGCACTTCCTTGCCGCCCGCATAAATCATGCCGTCTTTTTCATACACATCCGCTTTTTTCTTACGGGAAAAGAACCGTACCTCTCCCGGCGCACGCATTCCCAGCGCTCCGGTAACCTGATTATCTGCATTCAGCACCACAACGCCCTTTTTACTTTGATGCGTAAAAATATTGGTTTTCGCTTCTATATATTCTTCATAAGACCGGTGCACATCCAAATGATTGGGAGACAAATTGGTCACTACGCTGATTTGCGGGCTTTCCTGCATGGTATGGAGCTGAAAGCTGGACAACTCCAGCACGGCAATATCATCCTTCCCGATTTCGTCCAGCTTGGTCAAAAGGGGCGTTCCGATATTGCCCCCCAAATGGCACCGCAGCCCCTGTGCCTGCAGCATACGGTAAATCAAGGTGGAGGTGGTGGTTTTCCCGTCACTGCCGGTGATGCCGATGATAAGCCCCGGGCAAAACCGTACAAACAACTCCATCTCAGAGGTTAAAATGCTGCCCCCTTCCACTGCCTTTGCAATGGAGGGCAAATCCCAGCGCAGCCCCGGGGAACGGAACAAATAATCCTGGTCTAAGTGATCCAGATACTCCTCCCCCAATTGAAAGGAAATCTGCCGTCCCAATGCAATTTTTTCCCGATCCAGCTCCGTATTTTTATCGCAGACCGTTACAATCGCACCGGCGTCTGCCAATACGGGAATAAGGGGACGGTTACTGATCCCCGCTCCTAAGATTGCCACGCTCTTTCCGTTCATTTTCTTTAAAAAATCATGCCATTTCTGGTTCATTTTGCAGCTCCCCCTTCTGTTTTAAGCCTGGGTCATTTCATTCAATGCCCGAATCACCGCAATACAAAGCGCCTTTGCCGCCTTTTGCTGAAACTTTTCACTCATCAGCAGCTGCCGCTCCGTAGGATTGGTTACAAAAGCAATTTCCGTGATGACCGAAGGCATTTGCGCCTTCCGAATAACTACCATTTCCGCACCGTCTGTCAAGCCTCTGTCATACCGACCCAGTGCGCTAACCAGCTCCTCCTGCAATATCTGCGCAAACCGATAGCTGGTCATCTGCCCCGGGGCAGGCTCACCGTCCGGATAATAAAGCACCGTGGTACCGTGGGCATTTTCTGAGGTGAACGCATTGTTGTGCACACTCATAAACAAAGCTGCCCCCAGCCGGTTGCCAATCTCCGGCCGCTCAAATAAATCCACCGCCACATCAGTGCTGCGGGTCATATGAGTTTTTACCCCGGCTGCCGTAAGCAGGGCATTTGCCCGGTTGGCAATCGCCAGATTCACGTCCTTTTCATAAAGCACCGCCTGCCCGTTTTCTTTCCCGACAGAACCAACGTCGCTCCCTCCGTGACCCGGGTCAATCACCACAAGCAGATCCCTGGCAGCAGGGTTTAATGCCGGGATGTCCCCATCCTGCACCGGAGCCGGTGTGGGGGTGGGAGTAGGCGTGGGAGCCGGGGTCGGTTGATCGGTAAATCCGATTTCTACCGTCAGCGTCTTCCGATCCTGAGAATAGGTCAGATTGTACGTCAGCTTTACCGTGCTTTCCAGCACCACACGTCCGATATAAGGCAGCAGCCGATATTGAGCACAGCGGATTTCCGTCAGCTGTTGGCTGTTGGTCTGCAACGTTTTCGTCCCCATTTCCATTTTTGCTCCCGGAAAATTAAGTACGGTTCGCCATACGCCGTTTTCTGAAAGCACCTGCTCTTCTACCGCCTGAATGGGTTCGTCTGCCTCAATGGTCAAGCGGTGATCCGCTTCATAATAAATTAAATCCGTCACGGTATAATCCCAGCTGTGGCTGACAGAAACCGTTTTGGTCACACCGTTCCAGCCCACCGTCAGCCCCAGCTGTTCCGAAACAAACCGAACCGGAATCATGGTTCTGTCATTAATGATTTTTGCCGGGACGTCCATGGTCACCTGCTGACCGTTGACTGTGGCTTCCCGCCGGTCAACCGTGAGTACAACCTCCGTACCCGTTGCAGTCACAACCACCTGACGGGTGGACGGCTTCCATTCTACCCGGGCGCCAAGGGACTCAAACAGCCCGCGGGTCGGCACCAGAGTGCGATCCTGAATGATCACCGGCGGCACATCTAAGTTCAAAGGGCTGCCGTTGACCAGCAATGTTACCGTTTCCTCATACTCATGTAGCTGCCCGTCATAATAAAGGGTCATCCCCTGTACCGGCAGTGCAAACACCAAAAGCATACAAATGATAATCCAGCCTAATTTCTTCATCTCTGCGGTTTCTCCCTCCTATTCTTATGTCCATCTTTGCTGCATTTGCCGTCCGAAATATTCATAAGCGGCCGGCGCCGCAACTCTCCCCCGAGGTGTGCGATCCACAAACCCGATCTGCATTAAATAAGGTTCATACACATCCTCAATCGTAGCTGCTTCTTCTCCGATGCAGGCAGCCAGGGTATCCAGCCCCACCGGTCCGCCGTTAAATTTATCAATCACCGTCAGCATCAGCTTGTGATCGATTGCGTCCAGTCCCAGCCGATCCACTTCCATCTGATTCAGAGCGGCATCGGCTACCTCTTTCGTGATGACGCCGTCTCCTTTAATTTGCGCAAAGTCCCGCACCCGCCGAAGCAGGCGGTTAGCAATCCGGGGCGTCCCTCGGGCGCGCATAGCAAGCTCCCGTGCGCCGTCCACGGTAATCTGGATGCCCAAAATACCGGCGGAACGGGTAATGATTTGCATCAGCTGATCGGTGGAATACATTTCCAACCGGAACAGCACCCCAAACCGATCCCGCAGCGGAGCCGATAAATCTCCCGCCCGGGTCGTAGCCCCCACCAAAGTAAACTTGGGCAAATCCAGACGAATGGATTTGGCAGAGGGTCCCTTTCCAATCATAATATCCAACGCATAATCCTCCATGGCGGGATAGAGAATCTCTTCCACCGTTTTGGAAAGACGGTGAATTTCATCAATAAATAACACATCGCCGTCTGACAAATTGGTTAAAATCGCCGCCAAGTCGCCGGGGCGTTCAATGGCAGGGCCGGTGGTAATTTTAATATGTACCTCCATTTCATTGGCGACAATTCCTGCCAATGTGGTCTTTCCTAAGCCCGGGGGGCCGTACAAAAGCACATGATCCAGGCTCTCTCCCCGCTGCTTCGCCGCCTCCATGAATACGCTCAGGTTTTCCTTGACTTTATCCTGCCCAATGTAATCCAGCAGCCGTTTGGGACGAATGCCCACCTCAAAATCGTTTTCTCCCTGCCCCAAGCCGCTGCTCAGTACACGTTCTTCCATGCCTCGCACCTCCTATTTCATCAGCTGCTTTAACGCATTGCGCACCGTTTCCTCCGTATTGTTCCCGCCTCCGGCAGCC
>CAKSSZ010000099.1 GCA_934489915.1 uncultured Clostridia bacterium
ACCAAAAGCTGTTCCCCCGGAATACAAAGCTCCATTCCGTTTCGGTGGAGGGCAGTGCGGCAACGGTTGATTTTTCTAAGGAATTAAGCGGGATTGACCAAGAGACCTTTTTGTTCATCAACGAGCTGTGCGCCATTTCTCTGGCGCAGGGCGGCTCTGTCCAGGGGGATAAAATTTCTACCATGACCCTGCTGTGCGACGGGGAGCCGCTGGAGGGGTATTATCAGTATCCCTACCAGGTGCATCTGGTGGATTATGCCGAGGAGGAGAATTTAAACGTCACCGTGTTAAAGCTTTATTATCCCGATCGGGAGGGGCTGAAGCTGTGGCCGGAATACCGCCTGGTGCCTTTGCTGGACGATCTGGACAAAACCATGATGTACGAGCTGTTTGCCGGGACGGAGGATCCGCAGCATAAAATGAACGTGATTCCCAGCGGGACTCAGTTTACCGGGCTGACCGCCTCGGGGAATACCTATACCATTGATTTAAACGGTGCCTTTCTGGCAAACCGGCAGGAGGAGCCGACCACCAATTTGCTGGCGATCCAGTCGGTTGTGGCAACCCTGACCGAATTTACCGTAATCGATCAGGTGAAATTTAATGTAGAAGGAAAAAGCTCCGGCGTCGCCTTTGGGGAGATCGGGCTGGATCAGCCGATCACACTCAAAGCAGACCTGCTGGGAGAATAAAACGGAGAGACTTTTGCGCAGTCATGCGCTGCCTTTCCAAAGCCCAAAACGGCGCTGCGGCAAATCACACCTTGCCGCAGCGTTTTTTTACAGTAAGCCTACCGTGCGGGGGGCAACCCACCGCACCGATCCTAACAGAGAAGGAAGTGTGTTTCATGGCAATTTTTGAACGTACCACACCGGAAGCCTGCGGCATTGATTCCCGGGGGATCCTTGCCTTTTTGGAGGAGCTGCCCTATCCCGGGCAGGAAACCCATCATTTTATGCTGCTCCGCCATGGAAAGGTGGTGAGCGAGGGGAGCTGGGCGCCCTATCAGCCAGGGGCGCGTCACGTCCTTTATTCCGTCTCCAAAGCGTTTTTGTCCTCTGCCGTTGGGCTGCTGGCGGGGGAGGGGAAATGCCGCCTGTCCGACCGGCTTGTGGACTTTTTCCCGGAGTATCGCGCTCTTGCCGCACCGGGAGTGGAGGAGATTCGGGTGGAGCACCTTCTGACCATGGCAACCGGGCAGAAAACGGACGCCCGGGTGCATGTGGTGGAATCTCCCGCCTGTGAGCCGCAGGATCGGCTGGCTGCCTTTTTTGCCACGCCTGCCACCGCCCCCGGCACCCTGTTCCACTATGACGGCGCCGCCTCTTACGCCCTTTCCCGGCTGGTGACCCGTCTGACCGGTCAGGGGCTGGACGATTTTTTGCAGTCCCGTCTGCTGGAGCCTTTGGGGATCCGCCGCCCCTATTATGAGCGGTGTCCCGCCGGCTATTGCCTGGGCGCAACCGGCATGATGGTATCCATTGAGGAGATGGCGGCATTGGGGCAGTTGTATTTACAGCAGGGAAAATGGAAGGGTCGGCAGCTTTTGCCCGCCTCCTGGGTGGAGCAGGCCACCGCCCGCCACATTGCAACCGATCACGTTACCACCGGCCCCGACTGGCAGATGGGCTATTGCTATCATTTTTGGAGAGGACGGCACAACACCTACCGTTTTTGCGGCGCATACGGGCAGATGTGCGTGATCCTGCCCGAGCTTGACGCTCTCTTCCTGGTGCAGTCTGCTTATGATAACAATAAATTATATACGATTTTAGACTCCTTTTATGCCCGCCTGCTCCCTGCCTTTCACGAATCCCCCTTGCCGGAGCAGGAAAGCGCCCGGCAGGCGGTACAGGCATTGTTCTCCGCCGCAAAGGCGCCGGAAAATGCCAAACCCATCGAGGAATGGGAGCGTTTGTAACATTTCAGTTTTTAGTCATTGTTACTAAATTTGCAGAAAAATGCAATCTGCTCTTGCAATGAACAGTGAAATGGTTTATAATGAAAGAAAAGTTCAAACAAAAGGAGAGATCGGACATGATCGATAAAATCGGCGTACAGCTTTATACCATCCGGGATACCATGAAAACCGCAGAGGATATCCGGGAAAGCTTTCGTAAATTAAAGGCAATGGGCATTGACCAGGGGCAAACCGCCGGTTGTGCCATTCCTTATGAAGAATTTGGCAAAATCGCAGAGGAGGAGCAGTTTGAAATCGTTGGCACTCATGACGATTTTAATCTGATGGTCAATGACTTTCCTGCTGCTTTAGCGGCTCACCGTGCGCTGCACACCAATCTGATGGGCATCGGCGGCTTCCATTATGAAAACAAGCAGCAGGTGGAGGAATTCATCAAAAAAGCAAATATCGTAGGGGAAAAGGCGGCGGAAAACGGCTGCAAATTCACCTATCATCATCATAGCCATGAATTTATGCGGTTTGACGACGGGGACTATGCCATGCATATGCTGGTAGAGGGGTTGGATCCGAAAACCACTTCCTTTGTGTTAGATACTTATTGGCTGCAGCACGCAGGCGCAGACGTCCGCCAATGGATTTCCAAGCTGAGCGGCAGAATTGACATCCTGCACCTGAAGGATATGGGCAGAGGGCCGGAAGGACCCTTCATTACCGAGGTGGGCAACGGGAACATCAATTTTGCAGGCGCATTGGAAGAAGCGGAAAAAGCCGGCGTAAAATATTACGTGATCGAGCAGGATATCTGCCCGGGCGATCCCTTTGAAAGCCTGAAGCAGAGCGTGGATTATATCCAAAAGAATTTTATGAAGTAAGAAGAAGGGGATAGGAGAGCTTTGGGGTCGCAGGGGAAGGGTTTCTTTTCCTGCGACCGGCAAGCTTCGCCTTGGCCTTTATGGGAATAGGGAACAAAACAGGGGGCAGCAAAACAAAATCGTTTTGCCGCCCCTTTTTATTGCGTTCTTTTGCAAAAACTTCTTGACAAACCGCCCTCAGCTCTGTTATAATAACAGAGTAACTTATACAGATGAGTTGGAGGAACCTGAATGTATTACTTATTATTAGTCCTGGCAACCGTACTTTACACCGTCTCCTTTTACTGCAATCAGCAGGTGGAACGGCGGTGCCGCTCCGGGATGGACGCGGCCATTTTATTTTCTACCGTTGCCTGGAGCGGGTTTTTGGCGGTGCTTCTGATCCTGTTAAAGGGGCGGCTTGCCATCACTCCCTTTTCCGCCCTGTGCGCCTCGCTCCATGCTTTTTTTATGGTCACCTATTCCTTTTTGAGCCTGAAAGCCCTCTCAGTGGCGGATTTGGGCAAGTATTCTATGTATGCTATGTTAGGCGGTATGCTGGTTCCTTTTGCTACCGGGATTCTGTTTTTTGAAGAGGGGTTGACCGCCGGCAAAATCATCTGCTGTGTGATCTTGACGCTGGCACTGTACCTGGACAGCAAAAGCGGGAAAATCACCGAAAAATCCCTCATTTACCTGGTTGCGGTCTTTTTTGTCAACGGCTCTTTCGGGGTGCTGAGTACCGTTCACCAAAGCGGCGGCTTTGCCACGGTGAATTCCAATCAGTATATTGCCTTGCAGGCGATTCTGGTGGTGGCGTTTGGGGTGTGCTTTCTTGGGGTTCGCAGGCTCCGCCGGGGCAGACTGCATATTGTGGAAACAAAAAAAGCCTTTTTCCCCATGGTGTTGTACGGGCTGTTAAACGGCAGCGCAGAGCTGCTGTTACTCCTTGCCCTAAGGAGTGGGGTGCAGGCTTCGGTGCAGTACCCCATCATCACCGGCGGGGTGGTGATCGGCTCGGCTCTGTTGAGCCTGCTAACCGGAGAAACCCGGGGCTGGAAACGCCTCCTCCCCGCCGGGATTACTTTGGTTGGGCTGCTGTTTTTGATCTGACGTGAAGGCTTACCTGTTGTTCGTTTGGGGGTTCCCCTCCGTCAGGAAGAATGCTGCTGAACCGACTCCGAGTATTTGGTGGGGGTCATCCGGGTTACCCGCTTAAACACCCGTGAAAAATACTGAGGGTCGCTGAACCGGAGTAGATCGGAAATTTCGGTAAAATTATAATGATTTTCCCGGATCAGCCGTTTTGCCTCCTCAATTTTTAACGCCGTGTAATATTTGTTTACCGAGTAACCGGTGGTTTCCGCAAACACCCGGGCGATGTAAGCACGGCTGAAATTCATTTGAGCGCAAAGCTGGGCAACCGAAATCTGCCCGTAAATATTTTGTTCCAGCAGGCGGATCACCTCCGGCACAATCCGGAGCGTTGTGCTGCGCAAGGGGTGGACGGTTTTCTTGGGCAGCGCCCCTTCCTCCGCCCGGATGAGCCGAATCAAAAATTGCTCCAGATAATTTTTGATCATCTGAACGCCCCCTGCGGGCGGGTGAAGAGCAAGCTTCAGCTCCTTCAACTCCGGGTTGTTAAAGGGCAGATCGTAGGTGTTGTTTGCCTCCTCAATCATAGCGGAAATAAAATGCCTGTCCCCCGGGGGGACGGCTATTTTTTTGTCCTCAAAATACGCCATCGCCTTGGAGCTGCACACAAAGCTGATAATAAAAATGTTCGGCGCCGTCACCCCATTGGCATTGAGCCGGTGAAATTCGTTGGGCTTGTGAAAATACGCCTCCCCCTTATGCAGCACATGGGGGGTCTGACCGGCAAGGATATTGCACTCGCCCTTGTCCGCATAGACCAGCTCCCAAAAATCGTGCTGTTCCCCGGGATGGCGAAACTGACTGTCAAATTCAAAATAATGCACGGTCACAATTTTGCTGACATTAATGAGCAGGGGGATCCGATGCTTTCGATAGGCTTCATTCATTCTTTACACCTCAATCAGGTTACAAAAGTCCACGTTTGCAGTACAAAACATTCCTGTACTTTCTCCGGTTTTTATTGTATCATGAAAGAGAGAAAAAATCAATCCCCAAAAAAGAAGGAGGAGGAAAGATGAATGTACTTGCCATTGGCTGTCACCCGGACGATGTGGAAATCAACTGCGCCGGTACCCTGGCAAAATGCGTGAAGCGGGGGGATCGGGTCACCGTCTGCCATGTGTGCAACGGGAATTTGGGGCACGTGGTGATCCCGCCGGATGAACTGGGAGAAATGCGGATCGGGGAAGCCCGCCGTGCCGGCGCCCTGGCGGGCATTGAGGTGGTGACCTGCAACATCGGCGATCTGGAGGCATATGAGGGCAGCCGCGCACAGCGGAATTTGGTGGTGGATGTGATCCGCCGCACCAGCCCGGATGTGATCATCACCCATGCGCCCAACGATTATATGCCGGATCATGTGGCGGTTTCCCGCCTGGTGTTTGACGCATCCTTTGCCGCCAGCGTCCCCCATTATGAAACGCAGGAGGCGGCCCCCGCTCCGGTGACCCCCATTTATTATATGGATAACCTGGGCGGGCTGGGCTTTCTCCCCACGGAATATGTGGATATTACGGAGGAAATGGGGTTAAAGCTCCAAATGCTGGAGTGCCACGAAAGCCAGATGAAGTGGATGCGGGAGCATGACCATATCGATTTTGCCGATTTTGTGAAAACCACCGCAAAATATCGGGGCTATCAAAGCAACTGCGCCTATGCGGAAGGGTTTACCCAGTGCCTGGTATACCCGAAAATTCAAACCAAGCGGCTGCTGCCGTAACAGAAAGGATGGAGAAGCAATGGATTTTATGAGTACAGTGAAGGGCTCCCTGCTGGAGGGCTTTTACCCCGCCGGATGGGACATGGAGACAATTGACCGGTGCTGCGAGGGCGGCAATGTGCAGGAGCGGCAGGGGTTCTGGAACGAGGGGTTTTCCCCTGTCTGCTGCGAAAACATCGGGGAATTTGACGCATACATGGGGCATGAAATCGCCCTGCAAATCCGCCGGACGGCAGAGGAGGGCAGAAAGCTTGCTCTGATTTTGCCGGTAGGTCCGATGGGCATGTACAAATGGGCGGTTTATTTTTTGAAGGAATGGGGGCAAGCATGCGGCCATGTGTTCACGTTTAATATGGACGAATGGGCAGATGGGGAGGGCAACACCTTAGAGC
>CAKSSZ010000100.1 GCA_934489915.1 uncultured Clostridia bacterium
GGTGTGGATAACAAAACCCGTACATCCAAGCTGATTGTGCTGGAAATCCCCGATCCGCCGACACCCCCGGCGGAGGAGGAAAGACGGCTGGAGCTGACCAAAACGGACGCCAGCTCCACGGACAGCTCCTACGCAATGTTTTATTACGCTCTGAAAAATCTGAAAAGCTATGCGGACGGGATATTTGATTCGATTACGCTGAAAATGGAGTTAAAAATTGATTCCATGCCCGGCGAATATGCGGACGGCATTGAAATATTCCGCAGCGGCAGCTGGGCGGATTACGGATATTTGCGGAGAGACGGGGAAACAGGATTAAAATATGTGATAAAGGGCAGTGGTGTGCAGGAGACATCCGGCGAGGCTGCTGCTGCGGAATATACCGGTATGGCGCTGGGTGAATGGGTGGAATGCGAGGTTTCCTTTGGCATGAAGGCGCCCTATCGGACAAAAATTACGCTCTCCGACGGAGCGGGCAATCAGTATATGCAGGCAATCTGGCCGGATATTGCCGACCGAGGTGATTTCGGTTTGGGGCTTCGCCCGAATACGGTGACGGGAGTATCCTTGCGCAAGATGCAGGTTCTGGGCGTTCGGGGCAATGATACTGTGGAAATTGAAGACCGTGATTTTGCGTCTGCTGCGGCGGGGGCATATACCGGAGGCAGCGCTGACCGTATTGTCGGCGCCAACGGCACCACCCGCACGGCGGAAATCACAGGAACTGCCCCGGAGGGAGGGAGTCCTGCACTGCCGCCTTTGGATGAGGGAGCTGTGGTTTTGGAGCGGCGCACCTTCCAAAAGGAAACGGTGGGTGCCTATACCAACAGCATTGGCTTAGGGGACGCATCAAAGGCATCCGCACAGATCGTCCGGGAGGATGCGAATCGGTATTTGGAACTGAAACAGACCCAAACCGGAAATAAACTGCTGTATTATATTCTCAAGGGCTTTTCCAATTACGGGCAGAAATATGAAAAAATCAATTTGGATCTGGATTTGCGTATGTCGGATTTTTCTGCAGAGAGCAACGGAGTAAAGGTATGGAGCTTTGCGCAAAACTTTGGAATTTTCACGCAAAAGGATCGGATGAACTACAAGCAGGGCGGCATTGCGGAGCCGGATCTGGTACCCGGAGGATTGGCTGCCGGAGAATGGCATCACTGCAAAATGAGCTTTGATTTTAAAAATGCAAAAATGACGCTGCAGCTGGGAGAGGCATCATGTGAAACCACTTTCTCAGCCGAAACTGCCGGAAACCTGGGATTGGAATTTGACAACGCTTCTACCGGTGTCTTTTGCATCGACAATATTGTTTTCTCCGGGATTGAGGCAGGGGATGAGCCGATTCCTACGGTGGATCAGACGGAATTTTATGTGGCGCAAGACGGAAATGATGAGAATAACGGTACGATTACAGCGCCCTTCCGCACCTTGGAAAAGGCAAAGGAAATGGTGCGCCGGGCGGTGGCAAATGAAGAATTGCCTCAAGGTCCCATTACAGTCTATTTGCGGGGCGGAGTATACCCGATCAGTCAAACGGTGACCTTTAGCGGAGCGGACTCCGGAACGGCGAAGCATCCGGTGGTGTACCGGCCGTACGGAGAAGAAAAGGTGCGGTTCATCGGCGGGATTGTGTTACCGTCCGGGGCGGCAACCAAGGTAACCGACCCTGCCATACTGAACCGTGTGGTGGAGGAGCAGGCAAGAGGCAAATTAATGCAGATTGATCTGGGTGCGGCAGGGGTGACTTCAATTCCTGCTATTGACGATCACGGCTTTGGAGGAAATATGCCTTCCTCCTTCCAAAATTACCGTCCCTTTGAGGTGTATTTTAACGGCCAGGCATTGTCACGGTCACGGTACCCGAATGATGAACCGAACACTGCATTTTTGCGTACCGGAGAAGCGATAACAGCCGGTTCTACCACAGAACCCTTTACCATTGCTTATCAGGATCCGGAAAACCGCACAGCGCAATGGGATTTCTCAAAAATGAAAGATCTCTTTATTTCCGGCTTTATCGGGAATGACTGGGCAGGGGTAAATCACCGTGTGGCGGCTTTGGATACGGTGAACAAACGGCTGACCTCCCAAGGGGGCAGCTCTTATCCGGCAACGGCTAACCATCGGCTGTATTTCTGGAACCTGCTGGAAGAAATCGATATGCCCGGAGAGAGCTATATCGATCGGGAAAACAAAATTGTTTATTTCTATCCGCCTGCGGATCCGTCCAATGCGGAAATTACAGTACCAACCTTTGACGGCGTAATGTTCCAGCTGTCCGGGTGCAAGTATCTTACCTTGCAAGGCTTTACCTGCGATACCACCCGGAACCGGATGGTGGTCATGACCGGGTGCGTGAACGTTACCTTGGACGGGTGTACCTTTGCCCGGGGTTCTTCCGGGGCGGTTTCGGTCAACGGGAGCAACTGTACTGTGAAAAACTGCCATATTTATGAAATGGGAGCAGGGGGAATTCAGGTCAACGGAGGAGACAGCAACAGTCTGACCCCTTCGGGCAATGTAATTGAGAACAACCGGATTCACAGTTTTAACCGAGTGTATAATTCTTCTGTTCCGGGGATTATGATTTCCGGGGTGGGGCAGGCGATCCGCCACAATGCGATCTATGATGCGCCTCATATTCTGGTTCAATTAAACAGTGCGCCGGATACCCTGCTGGAATATAACGAGATTTATAACGGCGCATTGGAGGCGTCGGACGTGGGAGCGGTTTACTGGGGCAGAAAGCCGGAGGAAGTGGGCGTTACCATTCGGTATAATTACTTCCATGATATTGGAAATCAGTACGGCGGTTACGGTCAGACCTGCGTGTTCTATGACGACGGCGCCATCGGGCCGGAGCTGTACGGAAACCTGTTTTATCGGGGAACCCGCACGGTGGATCAGGGCGGCACCAGCGCAAATTGCTTTGCCATCAAGACCCACGGCGGGCAGTACGGGAACATTCAAAATAACATATTTATTGATCTGCCTCTGGCAGTTCGGATTCAGCCGTGGAATAACAGCGGAACCGAGAAGCAAACCAGGTGGTGGCTGTGGGTGCAAAACACGGTCAATCCAATGACCCGTATCAAGAGCCAGGCGTGGTTAAATCATTACCAGAACACCATTTGGGCACCGTACCAGAGCCTGTTTACCGAGGGAACCTATCAGCAGTTGAAAGCGACAGGGGAAGTGAATCCGCAAAGACCGACAACAGAGCAGTTCAATCTGGCAAAAGATTATGCTCCCACCGTGACCCATACCTTTAAAGACAATCTGACGGTTGGTGTGGGCAGAAAAGACGGATCGCTGTTCTGGGGACTGGCAACGGAGAGCGGAACGGTTTCCTATGATGACCTGGAGACGGGCAAGGCGCTGTTCCAAAACTTTGACGGACGGGATTTCCGTTTGACTGCCGCTGCATTGCAGCAAATTCAAGCGAGCAACCCCAATTTTCAAAATATTCCCTTTGAACAAATGGGGTTGACTGCAACGGTTGGAGGGACTGCTCCGACGGCTCAAAACGCTTCTATCCAGGGAGCGGCAAGCCCGGGCAGTACGCTTACGGCGCAATACCTGTTTGCCGATGAGGACGGGGACGCAGAAGGCAACAGCCGGATCATCTGGTATGTGGGCGATTCTGCAAACGGAGAATTTAACCGGATTCCCGGTAAACATGGAAAAACCATTTTGGTGGATCAGGCATATCTGGGCAAATACCTTCGTTTTGAGGTGACCCCGTATGATAGAAATATGCGATACGGCGTGCCGGCGCTGTCCCAGCCAGTGCAGATTCTCACCGGAGAAAGCGTGGCGCAAAGACTGCAGGACGCTATTCAAAAGGCGCAGAGCTTTTCCGAGACGGTAACGGTAGGAAACAAATTCGGTCAGATTTCATCTCAGGCGAAAGAACGCTTACAGGCTGCCATTCAGGTTGCGCAGCGTGCCGATACAGAAACCTTACAGCAAGAGGCTTATCAGGATTTGGAGTCGGCCATGGAGGAGGCCAGGAGAGCAGTGGTGCAGGATCCCTCCACCATCAGCGAAGGGCAGTATCATGTGTTTGATTTTATGCAGGATTTTGAAGTGACGTTGGAGCAGGGCAAGACGGCGGCACTTTCCTTACCCAAGGGAGTTGCCTTGCCCGCTATGAAAATCACCGGTCGGGTTACAGTGGACGGTATGCCCCGGCAAGCGGTGTTTACCCTGCCTAAGGGGACGGTGATTGCAGGGAACGGTCGGGTGGATCTGACCCTGTTCCGGGAGGCGCATACGGCAGTTCCTTCTTTGCAGGGAGAAAAGCTGACTACCCTTTTCCTGACGGAGGATCAGCTGCACTTGAGTCAGCCGGCGTCCCTCTGGATAGAGGGCGCCTGGCAGAAACGGAGCGTGTTCCGTGCGGGGAGTAAGGTAGAGAACATCGGTTCCGCTACTCTGGGAACCAAAGGCTACGGCAGAGAAAAATCGGGGGAGAAAGATTTATTGCTGACCACCGACCGACTGGGAGAAATCATTTTGTTTACGCCCACCGGGTTTGTGACAGCCTCTCCCGAGCCGACGCCCACACCGTCCGGAGGAAATGTTCCTCAGCCGGGCGGTACGGTAGGCCGGGGCAGCGTTGGAACGACAACCGTTCCGTCTTCTGAGGGGAAGCCGACTCCTCAGCCTGCGACCCGTTTTACCGACCTGCAAGGTCATTGGGCGGAGGCAGAGGTGAATGAAATGGCGAACCGGGGGATTGTGTCCGGTGTAACGGATACGACCTTTGAGCCTGACAGACCGATCACCAGAGCAGAGTTTGCTACTGTGGCGGCAAAGGCGCTGAATTTAAAGAGCGATATCGGAGCAGATTTTTCCGATGTGCCGCAAAACGCCTGGTATGCGCCCTTTGTCAATGCGGCGGCCAATGCCGGGTTGATTTCCGGCTATGACGGGCAGTTCCGTCCGGAAGATCTCATCACCCGTGAAGAAATGGCGGTGGTGATTGTGAAACTGTATCAGTTCCGGGGCGGCGAGCTGTTAAGCGGCAAAATTTCCGAATTTACCGATCGGGATCAAATTGCCGATTGGGCATTGGATTATGCCGACCGGGCGGTTAGTACGGGCTTTATTTCCGGTATTACCGCAACCACCTTCGGACCGAAAGAAAATGCCACCAGAGCACAGGTAACAGCCGTGCTTTGCAGAATATTAAAGTAATTATTCCATCTCCTTTTTTATGGGCGGTGCGCCAGTTGGGCGCACCGCCCAATTTAGTATAAAAAAGAAGGGCGCTGCGCATGATAAGAAAAAAAGGAGGCAGAAAAGATGCAAGTTTTGCTATATGGCTGCAATCAGCTTGCGCCAAGGCTGACAGAGCGGGGCTATCAGGTGGTACAGGACAGCCGGAAAGCGGAGGCAATGCTTTATACCGGCAAGGTGATTCCGAATTTGCCCGTTTCGGAGCAAGGAGCGTTTTTGGTGAACGTTGCCGATCGGTCTGTTGAGGAGGTGGATCGGATTTTGCAAAGCCGGCTTTACAGCAATCTCTTTGAGCCTGAAAAATATTTTTGATTTTTTTGTAACTTTCTCTTGCAAAATTGCGAAAAATGGAGTATGATAGAAGAGGTAGAATAGATAGACAGAAAGTAAGGTGAACTCTATGAAGAAAGAAATTTATGTAGATCATAGCGCCACAACGCCGGTCAGGCCGGAGGTGCTTCAAAGTATGCTGCCTTATTTTTCAGAGCAGTTTGGCAATCCCTCCTCTATTTACCGTAAGGGACGGGATGCGAAGCGTGCCGTGGAGGACGCCCGCGGGCGGATTGCACAGTGCCTGCATTGCAAGCCGGACGAGTTGTTTTTTACCGGCTGCGGATCAGAGGCGGACAACTGGGCGTTAATCGGCACAGCAATGGCAAATAAGCAAAAAGGGAACCATATTATCACCAGCGCCATTGAGCACCATGCGGTGCTGCACACCTGCAAATATTTAGAAAAGCACGGATTCCGGGTTACTTATGTAGGGG
>CAKSSZ010000101.1 GCA_934489915.1 uncultured Clostridia bacterium
TTATTACACTGTTTTCTACACTTATATGATACCATATTACGCATGTTTTGGAAAGTTTTTTTTACAAAAAACGACCGCTGACTTTGACTTTGTCAGCGGTTCTAGGCTGTAGTCTATACCGTAGACTACAGCCCTTTTCATAGTTGTTTATCGGATCGGAATATCCGCTTCGTTTACTGTTACGTTCCCGGAAACGGAGGCGGAATAATCAGGCTCAGGGAGACTCCCGATCATCTTCAGTTCTGCGGATTGCCGCCCGCTGCATTCTACCAGCAGACCGCCCTGTCCCTGCAGCGTTACGCCGGAAAACAGGATGCCGGTTTTGGGATAGACGATTCCTTCTGTTTCGATATCCTCCAGTTGAATTTTACTGTTTTGCATTACGCTGTTTATAAACTTTACTGTGTCAACCGGTGTGCGGGAATAGAGGAGTACGGGGATTTCATTTTGAAAATAAATATTTTCAAAAATAATATTTTCCTGCACCGGCGCTTGTGAGCCGGGGTAGTAGCTGCGGGAATAGGCGTCCTTATCAAAATGAAGGGAAAATGCCACCGGACGCTTCTTCTGCAGGAAAATATCTTTAAAATGAACGTTTCTGCAGCCACAGTTATAAAGCACATCTTCCTGTACCATTACCCAGCGAATGCCGTCATACTCTGCAATGCCGGAGGTGTGGGAGGGAGGGGTGACCGACCGGAATACGGCGCCGTCCGCAGGCATAATCACCCGATAGAGCCGGCCGTTACACACAACGGTGTCTGAATTTTGCACCTCCATGCCTTCCTTCCAATCCGTCCAGGAGCCGGCAAGCACACGGCAGAAATACCCTACGGTGGAATCGTCATTCAAATCATAGCAATCCTCGATAATACCGTTTTCAATCCAGCCCAGCTGCGGGTTGGAGGTTGCGTAATCATGAGCATTGAGTGCGATGGGGTCGTCATAAGTACGGAAGAGACCGTGGCGCACCGCAAATTTGCTGCCCCGGCCAAAGTGAATGGCGTCCTTTCGTCCTTCAATCCTTACGTTTTCAATCAATACATTTTCAAAGGTACAAATGTGAATCCCAAAATCCTTTGCCGGCAGATCCAATGCTTCAAAATCTCGGATTTCCAGATTGCGAATATGGAAAAAGGACAGGTGCCCCCGCAGACCGGGGATCTGTTTGCCTTCTCCTTCTCCGCCGCACTGTACCTCGTTGCAGACCAGGTGCAGACCGATCAGTTTAATATTATGGTTGGGTGTTCCGGTAAATGCACCCCGGTTGACAAAAACATAGCCGGTTTCCGAAGAACTGCTGGGCTGGCGGCGCAAGACAACGCCCGCACCGAAAAACAACGTGGTATGATCCCCCAATAAAACCGGCTCTGAAATATCATACAGTCCGGGACAGGTAACCGTGACAGTGCCGCCGTTGTTCACGGCCTTTTGTAATGCCAAGGCATTTTCCGCCCCGTTATTGCCCGGCAAAAAACCGCAGCTTGCTGCGTCAATCATCTTAAAAAAACCACCTTTCAAGCTTAGTAATCTCATTGTATCATATCCGTCACGGGTTGTCAATCCTTTTAAAAAATTGTGCAAAATGCTAAATTACAAGCTGATTATTGCAACAAAAAAAGAGTTCCCTTTTTAGTCAATTTGTACATTGAAACGGGGAGGTGTCTTTGGTATAATAAATGAGACAACAATAGTTGACAAAGGAGGAGCAAGAATGGAAGCTGACAAGTATGTTCAGCAGCCCATGCGGTTATATTTTGATGAGGAAGCGCCTTACGGAAATGAAGTTGTGCCGGAATTCTCTTATGACTGTCCCCGGGTAAAGGACGATGGTTGGGAGCAGTGGTCTGTTCCGCTGGGGAACGGATATATGGGCGTGTGCGTATTCGGCAGAACGAAAACCGAGCGGCTGCAAATTACGGAAAACAGTATGTCAAGCGAATGTTATTGGGGGGTCAATCGTGTTGGCTGCAAGGGCGGACTGACGAATTTTGCGGAGATTTATATGGATTTTGGCCATATCAACAGCCAGGTGGAAAATTACAGCCGTGATTTATTGCTGGACGAAGGCACGGCACATGTGAACTATACCTATAACGGCGTCAACTACAGCCGTGAACTGTTTGCAAGCTACCCGGACAAGGTAACGGTGGTAAAGCTGACCGCCGATCAAGCCGGGAAAATTGACTTTGCTCTGCGGGTGCAGATTCCTTATCTGGATGCATTTCATGTGGATCGTGTAACCGGCGGATGGACGGGAAAAACAGGGACGGTAACTGCCCGGGAGGATACCGTTACCTGGGCGGGAAAATTCGGATCCTACGAAGTGCAATACGAGGGGCAGGTGAAGGTTGTTTCCGACGGCGGTACCGTTACAGCTTATGCGGATGAAAAGGGGAACGGTTCCCTGCAAATTTCCGGAGCGAACAGTGCCTATGTAATCATTGGCGTGGGTACCAATTATCCGATGGGGGACAGTGCCATTTTCACTGCCGAGGATACCAAAGCGGCATTGGCAAACTATCCGGCGCCCCATCAAAAGGTCACGGAGCTGATGGCGGCGGCATCTGCCAAAAGCTATGAACAGCTGCTGGCAAATCATCAGGCGGATTATAAAGAACTGTTCGGCCGCGTCAAGCTGAATTTGGGCGGGACGGACGGCGGAAAAACGACCGATCAGCTGTTGTGTGATTATCAGAACGGAATTGAAAATCCTTATTTGGAAGCGCTGTATTTTCAGTACGGGCGGTATTTGCTGATATGCTCTTCCAGAAAGGGAACCCTGCCCCCCAACCTGCAAGGGATTTGGAATCGGTATCAAAATGCGCCCTGGTCGGCAGGATATTGGCATAACATTAATCAGCAAATGAACTACTGGCCGGTCTTTAATACCAATCTGGCAGAATTATTTGATTGCTATCTTGATTATTTCCGGGCATATTACCCTCACGCAGCACGGCTGAGTGAAGAACAAATGATGGAAAAGCATCCGGGAAATAAAGATTTGCCCGGCGGTGCAGGGTGGTCTATTTCGACGGCGGCTTATCCGTGTAAGGTAGCTGTTCCCTGCGGAGAATCTACAGATGGGAACGGAACCGGCGCACTGATGGCAAAATGTTTTTCGGATTATTATGCATTTACTATGGATCGGGAAAAGCTGAAGAGCATATTGTACCCCGCAGTGCTGGGGGCGGCTCTTTATATGACAAAGATCATGGAGCCACACGGCGATTTGCTGCTTGCGGTTCCCTCGTCCTCTCCGGAGCAAAAGGTGAATGGGACTTTTTATGTAACGGTGGGTTCGGCATGGGATCAGCAAAACGCTTATGAAATGCATCGGGACGCTGTTTCCATGGCAAAGGTACTGGGTAAGGAAAATGATCCGGAAATTAAAATGTTAAAGGAACGGATGGAACGTCTTGATCCAGTTCAGATCGGTGCCTCCGGTCAGATCAAGGAATTCCGGGAGGAGAACGAATACGGTGAAATCGGCGATCCTCATCACAGACATATGTCACAGTTGGTTGGCTTGTATCCGGGTACCCTGATTAACGAAACAACTCCTACGTGGCTGGAGGCTGCTATTGTGACCATGACCAATCGCGGTGATAAGTCCACCGGCTGGGCAATGGCACATCGGCTGAATCTGTGGGCGAGAACCAAACAGGGGGAGCGGGCGTATGATTTATACCGTCAGCTGCTGCGGACAGGGACAAACAGTAATTTGTGGGATGTGCACCCGCCCTTTCAGATTGACGGGAATTTAGGCGGAACCGCAGGTGTGGCGGAAATGCTGCTCCAAAGCCATGAAGGTTATATGGAACCGCTGGCGGCAATTCCGGCAGAATGGGATACGGGCAGTTATTCCGGCTTAGTTGCAAGGGGGAATTTTGAAGTGGCAGTCGTCTGGTCAAACGGACAGATCCATGAAGTTTGCGTCACTTCAAATGCCGGTGAGCAATGCCGTCTGAAATATTGTAATGTAGGGAAAGCAACGGTGACCGCATCAGACGGAAGCACCGTTTCGGTGACGAAGGAAAGGGACGAGCTGATCTGCTTCCCGACCGAGGAGGGGATCACTTATACTGTCAGCACAGTTCCGGTGATACAGCGGTAAGCCATAGATCCACTCACATGAGAAGAACAGTACTGCTTTTTTCAGACAAGGGAACAGACTGTCCATAACAGGCACAGCAGAAATTATCTCTGCTGTGCCTGTATTAGTATTGTTCAAAAACACCGTTGAAGGCGGTTCTGAAATATCTTCGTATTTTGTGAAATGTGACGGAAGTACGGTTTCTTTTTTTGGTAGATCTGCATATTGAAACAAAAATGGGTTTTTGGTATAATGACCATAATATTTGAATTGAGATTCTAACCAAAAGGAGATGTTGAAATGAGAAACAAACCGCGTAATTGGAAAACCTTTTTATTGACATTATTCTTTGTGTTTTCCTCACTGACTGTTGTGCCTTATGAGGCGAAGGCAACCGCTGATTTTGACGCACAAAAGCCGATGCGCCTTTATTATGACGAGGAGGCTCCTTACGGAAATGAAATATTGCCGGATCAGTTCAACTCCTGGACAACTCCGGAAAATGACGGCTGGGAGCGTTGGTCGATTCCTTTGGGAAACGGCTATATGGGTGTGAATGTATTTGGCAGAACCAAGACGGAGCGGCTGCAAATAACCGAAAACAGCCTGTCAACCCCATATTATTCCGCTTTGGGAGGGGGATTGACAAACTTTGCGGAAGTGTACATGGAGTTTGGTCATACCAACAGCCAGGTAACCAATTACAGCCGTGATTTACTGCTGGATGAAGGCACGGCACATGTGAACTATACCTATAACGGCGTCAATTATAGCCGCGAACTGTTTGCAAGCTATCCGGATAAGGTAACGGTAGTGAAGCTGACTGCCGATCAGACCGGGAAAATTGACTTTACTCTGCGTCCGAAAATTCCTTTCTTGGAGGAATTTCATGTGGACAGCGATACCAATGCGTGGGTTGGGAAAACAGGTTCTGTTACGGCAGAAGGCGATACAATTACTCTGGCAGGAAAGTTCGGCGCTTATGAGGTGCAATATGAAGGTCAGATCAAGGTGATTCCCACCGGGGGTACGGTGACTGCTGCAACGGATTCCGACGGAAACGGTTATTTAAGAGTTTCCGGGGCGGACAGTGCTTATGTGATCATCGGCGTCGGCACCAATTATCCGGTGGGGGACAGCACCGTATTTACGGCAAATGACCTGAAGGCAGAGCTGGCGAAATATCCGGCTCCTCATCAGAAGGTAACGGAGCTGATGGCGGCGGCTTCCGGCAAAAGTTATGAGGAGCTGCTTGCCAGCCATCAGGCAGATTATAAAGAGCTGTTTGGTAGAGTAAAGCTGGATTTGAACGCTGACGATGGCGGAAAAACAACAGATCAATTGGTGAACGATTATATCAAAGGAAATTACAGCCATTATTTAGAGTCACTTTATTTTCAATACGGTCGGTACCTGTTGATTTGCTCTTCCAGAAAAGGAACACTCCCTCCCAACTTGCAGGGGATTTGGAATCGGTATAAAAATCCGCCCTGGTCAGCCGGCTATTGGCATAATATCAACGAGCAAATGAACTATTGGCCGGTGTTCAATACCAATCTTGCGGAGTTGTTTGATTGTTATATTGACTATTTTCAGGCATATTTGCCTCGGGCGGAGCAACTTGCCAAGAACAAAATTGCGGACGCCCACCCGGATAACTTAAGCCTGAGCGGCGGGACGGGGTGGTCGATCTCCACAGGGGCTTGGCCGTTTACCATGTCGGTGCCGAGCGGCAGGGGTACAGACGGAAACGGAACCGGTGCGCTAATGGCAAAAAGCTTTTCGGAATATTATGCTTTTACCAAAGATCAGAGCAAGCTGGAGGAAGTGCTGTATCCGGCGGTGCTGGGGGCGGCCATGTTTATGACCAAGGTGCTGGAACCTCATGACGGGTTACTGCTTGC
>CAKSSZ010000102.1 GCA_934489915.1 uncultured Clostridia bacterium
ACCTTAGGGGGGATTGTGGGGCAAAATGAGGGGAAAATCCTGCAATGTACCTTTGCGGGAACGGTAACCGGGTCTTCTAATATCGGCGGAATTGCCGGGCAAAATTTGGCAGACGGAGTCATTTCGGACTGTACCTCGCAGGGGGCAGTTTATGGGGAGCATTATGCCGGGGGCATTGTCGGGAAAAATCTGGGCAATGTGATCAGCTGTACCAATAAAGGCGGTGTAAACACAGTGAGTCGGGAGGTTTCTGTGGATCTGGAAAAACTGGATCTGGAGCACCTGCGCACCACACAGAACCTGGCAGATGTAACTGACGTAGGCGGAATTGCCGGTTTTTCAGCCGGGATTTTGCAAAGCTGTACCAATGAAGGAAAGATTGGTTATGAGCGGGTTGGCTATAACATCGGCGGAGTGGCAGGGCGGCAGTCCGGGTATCTGGATAGTTGTCTGAACAAAGGAACTGTGCTGGGCAGAAAGGATGTGGGCGGAATTGCAGGGCAGATTGAGCCTTACACCTCCCTGCAATATGACGGCAAAAATCTGGATTCTATCAACAGTCAGCTGAACCGTCTCCAAAGTCTGACAGACGGTCTTTTGGATCGGGCGGATGATTACCGGATTAATGCCGCAGGTCAGCTGCGGAAAATTCAGAATTATACCAGTGAAGCCGTAGATGAAACAAAGGTGCTTTCTGAAAAAACAGAGCAAAGCGCCAATCGGGAAATCGAGCAGATAAACGATACCTCTGCCCGCCTGACCGCAGCCATCAATCAAATGAGTGAGCAGTTGGCGCGGGGAGACGATATCGCAAAGGATTTGAATGATTTTTCTTCACAGCTGCGTTCTTCTTTGGATAAGCTGGGTGATGCGGTGCAGATTGATACCGATCGGGCAGATCAGGCAATGGACGATTTGACGGCGGGTTTAGAAAAACTGGAGCGGGCAGGGAAGGAGCTTTCCCGTGCCCTGGTGACCTTCCGGCAGGTATTAAACGATGCGGAGGACATTAGCCAGGCAGCTAAGAATTTATTGAAAAGCATTGAAAATTTGAAGGATTCTCTGCAAGCCTGCCGCACGGCGGTGAAGGAACTGGAAACGGTATTCGGGGAACTGGAACAGGCGCTGCGGGATCAGAATTATGAAAAGCTTGCCGAGCTGTTTTCGGAAATGCGGACGCTATGCGGCACTATTTACAGATCCTTGGGAGATGTGATTGATCATTTGGAACTGTTGAGTCAGGCGTTCAGTCAGTTGAATGACAGCCTGATTCATTGGGATTCCACCAGCCTGCTGCGCGCCATTCGGGATTTGGCCGATGTGATTTATGAAATGAACAGTGCAATGGTCAGCCTGCGAAAAGCGGTGCAGGGCTTCCGGGAGGTGCTGCAAGGAATTGATTTTGATACACTGCAGGGGATTCCGGATGAAATCAGCTCTGCTATGATCAGTCTGGAGCATGGGATTACCACGTTAGGGGATTCTATGCTTGCCATGAGTAATATTTTGCAGGACTTGGGGCAAAAACCTATTTTATCGATTGATAAGATTGACAGCGAGGTGATGGACTCTATTGATCGCCTTCACGATAAAATAAAGGGAATTACAAAGGTGATGGAGCAGCTGCGCCAGGATACAGATGACGCAGCCAGCCCGTTGAACAGCGATTTGAAGGAAATTACCCGTCAGCTGCGGCGGATGGTAGAGGATGTGACCGACGCTCTTCCGGATTTATCGGAGGATTTAGAGGATCGGTTTCAGGATGTTTCCGAAGAGGATACTGCTGCTCAAACCACCGGCAAGGTGGATCGGTGTACCAATTCCGGAGAGGTACGGGGAGAGGTGAACACCGGCGGAATTGCCGGTTCCATGGCGATTGAATATGATTTTGACCCGGAGGATGATTTAACCGTTCGGGGGGATCGATCCAGTAATTTTTTATATACCACCCGTGCTATTATTCGCAGTTGCCGCAGCGACGGTACTGTCACCGGGAAAAAGGACGGTGTCGGCGGCATTGTGGGGAATATGGCATTAGGGTGCGTATTCAGCAGCCAAAGCAGCGGTCGGGTGACCAGTACCGGCGGAGACCAAGTCGGCGGAATTGCCGGGGTGAGTGAGTCAGTGATTAAAAATTGCAGCTCCAAGGCGATCTTGTCCGGAGACGACAATATCGGAGGTATTGTGGGCAAAGGCAAGCATGTGAATCACTGCCGGGCAGCGGCAAACATTCTGGAGGGGGACGAAAACATCGGCGGGATCGCCGGAGAGGCCTCCGGAACCTTAGCAGAAAATTATTATTGCGGTAACGCTGAAGGGGCTGTGGACTCCGTCAGCTATGCAGGCAAGGCGGAAAAAACCTCTTATGAAACTGTTCTTTCGATGGAGGGATCTTCCTTGTTCCGTACCTTCCGTGCGACTTTTTATTTGGAAGAGGAGCCGGTGGGAACGGTAGAGTATCCTTACGGGGGGAGTATTTCCGAAAATCAGCTTCCTACTCTGCCGGAAAAGGAAGGGAAATATGTGGAGTGGGAGAACGCATTTTTTGATCATTTGACCGGTGATATAGCGGTATATGCCTCTTATCTCCCTTATGTGACTTCTATTGAAGGAAAAGAGCTGCGCCGTGACGGGCTGCCTGCTGTGGTATGCGAGGGGGAATTCAAAGACGGAACATCGCTGGATATGATTCCCTTGACCGGTGTAGAAGCGTCAGCCGAGGCATGGCAAATTTCCACCTCGGATGGATCTCCCATTCGCACCGTGCATTATCGTCCCCTCCATTCCAAACGGAAAATCACGGTGCGCCTGGACTCGGACGGAAAATACAAAGTTGTCAAAACCGGCCGGGACGGCTCTTATTTGGTGTTTGACGGCGGAAAAGAGACGCTCCGGTTTTTAATCAAAGAAAAAACGCCTTTCCCTTTGTGGGGGAAAATTGTGCTGGGGTGTGCCGGCGGATTGCTTGCGGCTGGGCTTTTGCTGCTTTTTGTGATGAAAAAGCGGAATGGGAAAAAGACCGTTTAGCCGCTGTTCGGCGGATTTTAAAAATTTTTAAAAAATTAAGAAAAAATGCTTGCTTTTTTTGGCTGAGTATGATATAATCTTTCTTGTTGAAAAACTTGGGGGTATAGCTCAGCTGGGAGAGCGCTTGAATGGCATTCAAGAGGTCAGCGGTTCGATCCCGCTTATCTCCACCAAAAACCTTGCATTCCATCCGGCTGCAAGGTTTCTTTTTTTGAGAAAGGGGAGGGCTTTATGTTGAATTTTGCGGAATTGCTCAAGGTGATTTTTTTAGGAATCGTTGAGGGGATCACCGAATGGCTGCCCATCAGCAGCACCGGGCATATGCTGTTGGTGGATGAATTTTTAACCTTACATATGAGTGAAAGCTTTAAGGAAATGTTTTTTGTGGTAATCCAGTTAGGCGCCATTTTGGCTGTGGTTGTTTTGTTCTGGAATAAAATGTTTCCCTTCCGATTTCGGGAAAAGCCGGTGGTGCAAAAGGATATTTTACTGATGTGGCTCAAGGTGGCTGTTTCCTGCATTCCGGCGGCGGTGCTGGGCATTTTGTTTGATGATTTTTTAGAAGCACATTTTGGAAACGCCCCTACCATTGCGCTCATGCTGATTGTATACGGTGTTGCGTTTATTGTGATTGAGCAATGGAACAAGAACAGATCCCCTCGGGTAACTGAGATGGAGCAGATTTCCTACCCGATCGCATTGATGATCGGTTTGTTCCAGGCGCTGTCTATGATCCCCGGAACCTCCCGTTCCGGTGCAACCATCGTAGGCGCGCTGCTGCTGGGGGTATCCCGTCCGGCTGCTGCGGAATTTACCTTTTTCCTGGCGGTGCCTACTATGTTGGGCGCCAGCTTACTGAAGCTTGTGAAATTCGGGTTTGTGTTTCAAACCGGTGAGATCATCGCCTTGTTGGTCGGGTCAGTCGTAGCCTTTCTGGTTTCTCTGGCTGCTATTCGGTTCTTAATGAGCTATGTGCGCCGTCATGACTTTAAATTGTTCGGTTGGTATCGCATTATTTTGGGGATTTTGGTACTTCTTCTGTTTTTCGGCAAAAATTTTTAAAAAAAGCTTGCCTAATGGGAGAGAATATAGTATAATATTGTTGTAATTTTATTTTTGAAAGGGGTCGGAAAACGATGGAAAAGCTTTTTAAGCTGAAACAGAACGGTACCACGGTAAAGCGGGAAATTATCGCCGGTATCACTACCTTCCTGGCAATGGCGTACATTTTGGCAGTCAACCCCAGTTATTTCGGTGGGTTGGATGAAGCGCTGCGGGGGCCGGTATTTACGGCAACGGCCATTTCTGCTGCAATTGCAACCTTATGTATGGCATTTTTCGCAAATTATCCGGTAGCTTTGGCATCCGGGATGGGCTTAAACGCATTTTTTGTGTATACCGTGTGCGGCCAAATGGGGTATTCGTATGAGGTTGCTCTGACTGCGGTATTTGTGGAAGGCGTTATCTTTATGCTGCTTTCCCTGTGCAATTTCAGAGAAGCGCTGGTAAACCAGATTCCCAAAAATCTGAAATTGGGCATCACCGCCGGGATCGGCTTGTTTATTACGATTATTGCATTGATTAACGCAGGGATTGTTGTATCAAATGAAGCAACCACAGTGGGGATCGGCAGCTTCAATTCTCCTCAGTTTATTCTGGCGCTGGCAGGCTTGCTGGTGATCGGGATCCTGCGGCATTTTAAGGTTCCCGGGGATATCCTGCTGGGTATTTTGATTACCTGGGGCTTGGGTATCTTAGCGGAGCTGGGCGGCTGGTATGTGGTCGATGTAGAAAACGGCGTTTATTCGCTGATTCCGCATTTCACCGGGTTACATATTGACGCACCGAAAATGTTCCAATTTGATTTTGGCTTTATTGCAAAAAATATTTCTCCCTTCCTGGTAGTTATGTTTACCTTCCTGTACACCGATATTTTTGACACGGTCGGAACCTTGATCGGTGTTGCGGAAAAGGGAAATCTGCTGAATGAAAAGGGTGAGCTGCCCAACGCAAAGGGCGCTTTGATGGCGGACGCTGTCGGTACAGTTGTGGGCGCTTGCCTGGGTACCTCAACGGTAACCAGCTATGTAGAATCCAGTGCCGGCGTATCCGCAGGCGGCAGAACGGGCTTAACCTCTGTGACTACTGCTGTGATGTTCCTGCTGGCTTTGGTGCTGTCTCCGATTTTCCTGGCAATTCCGTCTTTTGCTACCACTCCGGCTATGCTCTTTGTGGGTCTGCTCATGTTAAGCGCCATCAAGAACATGGAGTTTGACGGAGACGTAGCGGATATGATCGGCGGTTTTGCAGCTGTGATCTTTATGCCCTTTACCTATTCGATTGCAAACGGCATTATGTTCGGAATGCTCTCTTGGGTAATCTTAAAGATCTGCACCGGCAAAATTAAGGATATTAAGCCTGTTATGTGGGTTTCTACCGCACTGTTTGTTTTATACTTTGTGTTGAAATTCATGGGGATTTGCTAAAGGAATTGATGTTACTAAGGAACGTGCCCGGTTGGGTGCGTTCCTTTTTTATGGTTGCACCGCTTGACGGTGTAAAGCGGCGTGTGGTATAATAACATTGAAGTGATTATGGGAAAGGACTGATGAAAATGAAGAAAATCACTCAAACCGCCGGCAGAGACGCATTGGGGGAGTTTGCTCCCGATTTTGCTCATTATAATGATGACATCCTGTTTGGCGAAAATTGGAATGCCGGTGGTATTGACACCAAAATGAGATGTATTGTTACGGTGGTTGCGTTGATGGCACAGGGAATTACCGATTCTTCGTTGACCTATCATTTGCAAAATGCTAAAAATAACGGAGTCATCCGGCAGGAAATTGCGGCAATCATCACCCATGCTGC
>CAKSSZ010000103.1 GCA_934489915.1 uncultured Clostridia bacterium
GATCCGCACACTGCGCCACGTTCAAAGTGCCGAACACGTTATTTTTCACAGCCTCGCCGGGGCTGTCTTCCATCAAAGGAACATGCTTATGCGCCGCCGCATGAAACACAATGGACGGCCGATATTCGTTGAATACTTCTTCCAAACGTTTTTTATCCCGCACTGACCCAATCACAACCTCGGGCTTATGATCCGGATATTTTCGATTCAGCTCCATTTGCAAATCATAGGCGTTATTTTCATAAATATCAAACACAATCAACCGAGTGGGAGAAAATTTCATAATCTGACGGCACAGCTCCGATCCGATGGAACCGCCCCCTCCCGTTACCAACACCACCTTGCCGGCAATGTAGTCGCTGATCTTTTTATTATCCAGCTTAATCGGGTCACGTTCCAGCAAATCCTCAATCTGCACCTTTCTCACACTTTGATGTAACCGCCCGCCCCGGATCGCCTGATCAATACTCGGTAAAATTTTCACAGCACATGGGGTTTCATTGCAGATTTCAATAATTTCTCTCCGATCCTTTGCCGCAGCGGAGGGCATAGAAATCAAAATTTCATCCACCTTATGTTTCCGACAAATTTTTACGATATCGTTCCGATCCCCCAAAACATAAATCCCATTAATTCTGGCATGGCGCTTATGAGGATCGTCATCCACAAAACCAACAACATAATAATTCAAATTATCATTATTGGTCATATCCCGCAGCATAATGGTAGCCGACTCGCCTGCACCTACAATCAATAAACGTTTTTCATCCGTATTTCCGGAATGAGCCCTTTCGCTGCTCAAACGGTACGCCGCCCGCACCGCCATTCGACTTGCCACCACGCAGGCAGAAAGCAAAACAACCGAGAGGAACTCCGTTTTTTCATCCCCCTGATTCACCGCCACCGTGTATAACAGCAAATGCAATAAGGAAGCTGCCATACAGGATAAGGACAAAGTCAAATAATCCTTTGTACCGCTGTAAACCCATAAAACAGCATAACCTCCCTGGCTGAAAATCACGCAGCAAAAAAGAATTGCCGCTGCCAGTACCATGCTCCAGTGCGCTCCAAAAAAAGCTGCCGGATATTCCCGCCCGCCAACGATCCACGCACAGGCAGCATACGCCGCAAATGCCAGGCAAAAGTCAAGCAGTAACAGGTATCGGTTGCGCAAATATCCGCATCTCGCAAACATGCAGCCGGATGGCGGTATTCCCTCATCTTTTCGTATCATGTAATGGCCTCTCCTTCTCCTTAATCTTACCAAATCGTAAGCCTGTTTTAACTGAATTCGTCTCGTCTTAGCTGCTACACTTTTTTATTATATCACACTTTCCTGTTCAATGCAAGAAAATCTTTCGTAACGCCTCTGCTAAGGTTGTATAATTCTCCTAAACAATGACAAAATATCAGACTTATTTTTGGATTGTTAAGATTCCGTTATTTTGTTGCAATTTGTCACAAACGGTAGTATAATGGGATTTGTATTTTGTTTGAAGGAGTGACGAAAGCAATGGCACAGTACGGCGCAACTTATGAAATTGCCCTGCACCTGGGAATTATTTTTTTTGCCGCAAAGGTATTTGGCATTTTAGCAAGAAAAATCGGAATTCCGCAGGTGGTAGGAGAAATCCTGGCAGGGCTGCTCATCGGCCCCAGCTTTTTAGGAATTGTTTCTATGACAGAGCCTTTGGCGTTCATGTCTGAGATCGGCGTTATTCTGCTGATGTTTTCCGCAGGATTAGGCACAAATATGAAGGACTTGAAAAAAACCGGTCTGGCAGCCTTTTTGATTGCCACCGCCGGCGTATTGGTTCCGCTGGTTCTCGGTACGATCCTGCACATGATATTCTACGGCTTTGCCCCGTTCGGCACCCTGGAATTTTATAAATCCCTGTTTATCGGCGTAATCCTGACTGCTACCTCGGTCAGCATTACCGTCAAAGCATTAAGCGAGCTGGGACATTTAAAAACCGAGCTGGGTGTAACCATTGTAAGCGCAGCGATTATTGACGATGTGCTGGGGATCATCGTGCTAACGGTAGTATTGGGCATGAGCGAGGGCGGAAACGGCGCTGCCAGTGCTGCTATCACACTGGGAAAAAGCTTGCTCTTTTTCCTTCTGGCAGGGGGATTCGGCTGGCTGCTGTTTAAAATATTCGATCGGCTGGACAGAAGATATCAGCACACCCAGAGAATCCCGATTTTAGGGCTGGCAATGTGTATGTTTTTCTCCTATGCTGCTGAAAAATTCTTTGGAGTTGCGGAAATCACCGGCGCCTTTATTGCAGGCCTTGTACTCTGCAATTTAAAGGACGCTCCTTACATTGAACGAAAAATGGACATCAACTCTTATATGTTTTTTGGTCCTATTTTCTTTGCGGGCATCGGATTAAAAACCGACTTACACCAGGTTTCCAGCGTCATATTGGCTTTTTCGGCGGCTTTGGTGGCTGTCGGTCTGATCTCCAAAATCATTGGCTGCGGTCTCACAGCGAAGGTCATGGGGCACACCAATCATGACAGCTTAAAAGTCGGCGTCGGCATGATGAACCGGGGCGAGGTTGCCCTGATCGTTACCCAAAAGGGGCTGAACTCCGGCTTGCTGGAACCGGTCTTTTTCACCCCGGTGATTCTGCTGATTATTACTTCCTCTATTTTAACACCAATCCTGTTAAAGCGATTGTATCGAAAAGAAGAAAAACCGGAAGCATAAAAAGAAACGGCGCAACTTTTTTGTTGCACCGTTTCTTTTTATTTGCTGAGTCCCTTACGCATCGTCTCTAAAGTTTCTTCCGTTTCATCCAGCCAATAAGGCCGTGCTACCTGCTCCGGCTGCTCCGGATCAAAATCCGCAAAATGGAACCACACCGCCGCCTTAATATTTTTATAGTCCCCCATATGGCGGAACATCCGCTCCATCCAAGCCGCTTTATCGCCACCCACCGAGCTGGACGCAAATTCCGTAATCATCCAAGGGAATTCAGAAAAATAAGGAAAAAACCGAGCTGAAATACCGTCATAAATTTGCGTAAATTCCCGCCATGTTTCATTATTTTTCTTTTTATAATAGGTACCTGTATTGTACCCGGTCACCCCGATGACCTGCACATAATCGTCTCCGGGATAATAATTCATAAAATGATTCCAATGTGCCGGCGGATAATCCCGATCATTGGGGTTAAACACCCAGATCACATTGTCCACTCCTTCCTCTTGAAAAATCCGATAAAACCGCCGCCAAACCTCCACATAAATATCCGGATCCTCCAGTACGGTAACCCCGGAATAATTCGTCCAGTCGGAATTCATTTCATTATTCAGCCGAAAGAAAAAAGGATGTCCAAAGGCTTTAGCGCCCCGTGCCAGCGCCCGGATGGTATCGTCCTCCCACCCCCGGTAAGCGGCTAACTGGGGCGTATATCCTGCCAGCTTTTCATTACTGTAGCCGGTCAGCTGCAAGGTCAGCTCCACGTGCCGCCCCTGCCCATAAGCTCGCTCCATAAATTCCGACGGAAATGGGTCACCGTAGGGCAAATAATACAGTACCAACGGAAAATGAAACTCCAATTTCCGTTCCAGATCAGGGATGATTTGATCCAAGCCGTCCGTCGCCATTTTATCGGCAAAAATCCCCCAGGAAACCGTTTTGGAATTGCAAAATGCACGGTAAAATTCCGTCGTCTCCCGGGACCACTCCTGTGGAATTTTCACCTCGTGCTTACGGCTGTAGCATGCCCTGCCCCGGGAACGAAAATAGGAAAAGCGGGAGAGAAATTCCTCCATTCTTGCGGTCACGTCCATATCAGACGGATAACGCAGGGTCACCCGGTAAAAAATTCGGGTGCCTGTGGCAATAAAAGCGTAAGCATAATGTTCCTCCCCTTCAACGGAAAACCAATAGCTGCCGTCTTCTGTCCTGTGTTCTTCTGACGCAGTCAGTCCGTTTTCCGACAAATGCACCGGGTCGGTTAAAAAGCGGTCAAAATACCACCGGCAATAAGCTTCGGCATCCCGCTGCAAAGCACATTCCCGGGAGATTTTCCAAACCGCCTCCCCCTCCTGCACTTCCACCTGCAGCGCAGAACGGCTGAAATCAAATTCCGCTCCCGCAGGAAAATCCGCTGCAAATCCGTTGGCATAATCATAAAGTCGCTGCCCTTCTTCGGATTCCACCACCTGCTTACAATCCCGGCTGAAATCTTTTGCGGCAGACCGCTGCCCATCCACATACCAGGCTCCGCCTGCGGGGAGCTGCTTGCAGGCGGGCAATCGGAGATTTGCCGTTTCTGATTTTAAGTAGCTGCGCACCTGCCCTGCCTGATAGCTTTGGCTTTTGGCACACCACAGTCCACCGCTCAACGCACCTGCTACAAGAATCAAAATGATGCAAATTACCGCCCGTTTTTTCATCGCTCTCTCCTCATGTGAAAGAAAAGGCGAAGCCACCCTTGACTCCGCCTGTTCCGTCTTAAAAAAATTTTTGATAAAAAGTTCCGTCCTTGTTCTGCTCATAGCAATTGCGCACTGCCAAGCCGGCCTCCTCTGCGATCTTCAGGGCAGCCTTGCAGTCCCGCACAATCACGGAATAGCTGCACCCTTTCTCCGATAGATTCTGGGGGGTATGCACCATGCCCGCTTCCATCCCACGTTTGCGTAACAGCCGTTGCAGCCGCTGCGCTGTGGTGACAGAGGAAACCACCAAATAATACCGTTTCATTTTCGTCTCCCCTTTTGTGCATATTCCAAAACGGCTCTTTTCTGCCGTCATAGTATCATATGCACAGGGATGGGTTATTTGTTCCTTGCCTTGGCTCGCAAATCATTTTTCAAAATGCGTTTTCTCATCCGCAAATGATGCGGGGTAATCTCCAGCAGCTCGTCCTCTGCAATAAATTCCAGGCACTGCTCTAAAGAGAGGTTCTGAGGCGGCGTCAGCTTTAAAGCGTCGTCCGATCCGGCTGCACGGGTATTGGTCACGTGCTTTTTCTTACAAACATTGACCACCACATCATCCGCACGGCTATTCTCCCCAACAATCATCCCTTCATAGACTTCCACTCCCGGCCCGATAAACAGTGCGCCCCGGTCTTGTGCGTTAAACAGGCCGTAACCTACGGAAGTTCCGGTTTCAAAGGCAACCAAGGAGCCTCTTGCACGGCCGTCAATATCGCCCTTATAAGGCTCATAATCCTCTAAAATACTATTCATGACCGCCGTTCCGCGGGTATCGGTCAGCAGCTGACTCCGGAACCCGATCAACCCTCGGGAAGGAATTAAAAATTCCAGACGGGTATATCCCTGACTGGTGGGGGTCATGTTGGTCATTTCCCCTTTTCGCCAGCTGATCCCTTCCATCACCGTACCGGTGAATTCGTCCGGCACGTCAATCATCAGCCGTTCAATCGGCTCACACAGCACCCCGTCTATTTCACGGGTAATTACGGCGGGTTTGGATACTTGGAATTCATACCCCTGCCGTCTCATATTTTCAATCAACACGGAAAGATGCAGCTCGCCCCGCCCCGACACGGTAAAGGTGTCGGCAGAATCGGTCTCCTCTACCTTCAAACTAATATTAGATTCCAATTCCTTAAACAAACGGTCGCGCAGATGACGGGAGGTCACATAATCTCCGTCCCGACCGGCAAAGGGGCTGTCATTGACGGAAAACTGCATAGACAGTACCGGCTGATCAATTTCCACAAAGGGTAACGGTTCCACACAGGAAGGGTCGCAAACCGTCTCCCCGATATTAATATCCCCCAAGCCGGAAATGGCGATCAGCTCACCAACGCCCGCTTCTTCAATAGCAATCCGTTTTAAGCCCTCATAATTATACAGACTGGATATCTTTACATTCCTGGTT
>CAKSSZ010000104.1 GCA_934489915.1 uncultured Clostridia bacterium
GCGGTAGGGCCTGCCATGCGCCGATCCCGCCCGGCAATCAGCGTCGGTATACAATCCGGAGGCAGCTTCCCTGTTCCGATTGCCAGCAGCGTTCCCATCATAATACGCACCATATGATATAAATATCCGTTTGCGAAAATAGTAAATTCCAGCCGTTCCCCCTCCCGGGTCAGGCGGCAGGAATGAACGGTTCTCACCCGCGATCCTTTTAAATCAGAACCGGCTGCTTCAAATGCAGAGCAGTCGTAGGTACCAACCAGCTGTGACGCTGCCTGCTGCATCAAATCTATTTGCAGTGCATAAGGGTAATGCCATGCATAGTGACGCAGAAACGGATCTTTGTGAGGGCTGTTATGTACCAGATAACGATACTCCTTCCCTACGGTGTCAAATCTTGCATGGAAGTCGCCGGGGACTTCCTTACAGGACACAACAGCAATATCTTCCGGTAAAAGAGCATTCAGCGCATAGGGCATTTTTTCATCCGGTACGGAAGTATGAAAATGTACATTACATACATATTCGCAGGCATGTACGCCTGCGTCCGTTCTGCTGCAGCCGATAACGGTGACTTCCTCTTTTGCTATTTTGGAAAGCGCTTCTTCTATCTTTTGCTGCACTGTAACGGCATTTGCCTGCCGCTGCCAGCCGTGATAACGGCTGCCGTCATAGCGCAGGGTCAGTTTTTTATTATTCAATGTCGTTTTCCTCCTAAAGCACCGGAACCCACCGTGTAGCTAATACCAGGCAGAAAAAACATAAGACGAGCGCCGTTGCGGCAGCATCTAACCTGCCTGCCTTTAATACAACCATTCGGGTTCTGTTTTCCCCTCCGTGATAGCAGCGACATTCCATAGCGGTTGCCAGCTCGTCTGCCCTGCGGAAGGCGCTGATGAATAAAGGAACCAAAAGCGGAATAAAGCTTTTGGCACGGCGGATCAGACCGCCGGATTCAAAATCCGCCCCCCGGGCACTTTGCGCCTTCATAATTTTATCTGTTTCTTCAATCAATGTGGGAATAAAACGCAAAGCGATAGTCATCATCATGGCCAGCTCATGCGCCGGCAGACCCAATCTTGAAAAAGGCTTTAAGAGGCTTTCAATACCGTCGGTCAGCCGAATGGGCGAAGTGGTAAAGGTTAATAAAGTGGTCCCAATGATCAGAAAAAACACCCTGGCAATCATCAGAACGGTCATCCGCAACCCTTCTTTTGTGGCAGTGACGGAACCAATGGTAAATAACGGTTCGCCTTTGGTCAGAAACAGATTAAACACAGCGGTAAATGCAATGATAAATAAAACCGATTTTAACCCTCGCAGGGTATGCTTTACCGGGATGCCGGAAAGAAAAATAGAGCCGAAAATAAAAAGGGCAATCAATGCGTAAGCCGTAATGGAGTTGGCAATAAACACAAAAACAATGTATGCCATGGTAAACATGATTTTAAAGCGGGGGTCAATGCGATGGATGATTGAGTCCCCCGGAAAGTATTGTCCGATTGTGATATCTTTAAGCAGAGCGACCGCCCCCCTTCCATGCACGAGTAATGGTATGCGCCGCTTCTTCTACCGTGCAAGCGCCCGGTTCTACCGAAAAGCCCAACTCATATAGCTTCTGGACAATTTGAGATGCCACAGGAATTTGTAAACCGGCGGATTCAATGTCCTTTCGCTGCAAAAATACTTCCTTCGGAGTACCGGTTTTTTCTAACCGACCGTGATTCATGACCAACAGCCGGTCGGCATAGCGGGCAACGTCTTCCATGCTGTGAGAAACCATAATCACAGTGATTCCCTCACTGCAATGCAGACGGTTGATTTGTTCTAAAATTTTCTTTCTCGCTTTGGGATCCAACCCTGCAATGGGTTCGTCCAGCACCAGAATCTCCGGCTTCATTGCCAGTACGCCTGCAATTGCCACACGGCGTTTCTGCCCGCCCGACAAGTCAAAGGGAGATTTTTGCATGATTTCATCAGGAAGCTCCGTAAACTCCGCCGCCCAGCGCACATGTTCTTCAATCTGTGCTTCTGATAACCCCATATTTTTCGGACCGAAGGCAATGTCTTTCCAAACAGTTTCTTCAAAAAGCTGATATTCCGGATATTGGAACACCAATCCTACCGCACGGCGTGCGGCTTTTACCGCTTCCTTTGTTTCGTGCAGCGGTGTACCGTTAATCAGAACCCGTCCGTTGGTGGGGCGCAGCAAGCCGTTCAGCATTTGAATCAGAGTGGATTTCCCGGAGCCGGTATGACCGATGATACCGATATATTCCCCGCAATGAACGGAAAACGAGACCCTATCCAACGACTTTTTTTCAAAAGGAGTATCGGGCATATAGATATGAGATACTTGCTCGAATTTAATACATTCTGTCAACGTGATTCCTCCAGAATTGGTTCTAATTCTGCCAATAATTCTTCCTGAGTGAGCACATCTCCCCGCACGGGGATTCCTTCTTTCCGCAGAAGATAGGCAAGCTCTGTTACCTGCGGGACATCTAACCCTGTTTCCTGTAAGCTTTCCACTTGAGAAAAAATTTCCCGCGGGGTACCCTCCCGGATCAGCTTCCCGTGGTGCATGACAAGGATTCGGTCGGCACAAACCGCTTCCTCCATGTTATGGGTAATTAAAATTACGGTCATACCCTGCTCCCGATTCAGCTTTTGTACCGTTTGAATGACTTCCTTCCGCCCTACCGGATCCAGCATGGCGGTTGGTTCGTCCAATACCAGGTAAGTCGGGTTCATGGCAAGAATGCCCGCAATGGCAACCCGTTGTTTTTGCCCGCCGGAAAGCATATGAGGTGCATGACGGCGATATTCCCACATGCCTACCATGCGTAATGACTCTTCCACCCGTTTGCGGATTTCCTCTGGCGGAACTCCTAAATTCTCCGGAGCAAAAGCCACATCCTCCTCTACCACTGCTGCAACGATCTGATTATCGGGATTTTGAAACACCATCCCAACCCGACTTCTGATGTCAAACAGCCGGGCTTCCTCACGGGTATCCATACCGTCCACAAAAACGGTACCCTCGGTGGGCGTCAGTACGGCGTTAAAATGCTTGGCAAGAGTAGACTTCCCGGAGCCGTTTCGTCCTAAAATTGCTAAAAATTCTCCTTGTCTTACCTGTAAGGAAAGATCGGTGAAAACGGTGTGTTCTCTTTCTTCCTGGCGATAAGCGAAGGAAATATTGTTCACATCAATCATATTGTATCCTTTCAGCGCTGCCAGCGGGCTGTGCAGCCGCAGGGTAAAATCAAACCGGAATCAGAAAACGGGAGACCGATTTCGTCTGTGGTAACCCTGCCGCCGAATTGCTTGACCAATGTCATTTCCAGCAGGTTTTTTACAGCGGTCGGCGCAAGGCCGGTAGTATATGAATTAATCAGGAAAAATAAGGGGCGGTCGCTGAATACCCGGGAGCAAAGATCCACCAAACCGTAAAGCTCATCTTCGATCTTCCATACTTCTCCCCCGGGGCCTCGGCCGTATGAAGGGGGATCCATCACGATGGCGTCATATTGCTTTCCCCGCTTGATTTCACGGGTGACAAATTTTACAGCGTCATCCACAATATAACGGATCCGATCTCCTTCCATGTGATTTTCCTGAATGTTACGCTTGGCATGGGCGACAATACCTTTGGCTGCGTCTACATGGCACACGTTAGCACCGGACGCAATGCAGGCAACGGTTGCACCGCCTGTATATCCAAACAGGTTCAGTACACGCACCGGATATCCGGCGCTTTCAATTTGATTTCGCATAAAATCCCAATTGACCGCCTGCTCCGGGAACAGCCCCATGTGTTTAAATCCCATGGGCTTGATATAAAAACGAAGATCCCGATAGCGGATCACTTGACCGTCCTCCGCTTTTTTATGAGAGAAGCTCCACTGTCCGCCGCCGGTATTGCTGCGGTGATAAACGGCGTCTGCCCGATTCCAGAGAGCCGCTTGGTTTTTTTCTTTCCAAATAATCTGAGGATCCGGCCGGACATAAACAAAATCGCCCCACCGTTCCAGTTTATTCCCGTCGCATCCGTCTAATAAACAATAATCCTGCCACTGCTCCGCCGCCCACATGTTTTTCTCTCCGTTTCATCCTTTTGTTATGGTTTTTATTATACCACTTTTTTCCCCTGCCGTCAACTGAAATTATAAAATGGTAAAGTTCCCCTCGCAGCCTTCTAACGTAATGCAATAAGCGCTGTTTGTTACCTGATCCATCCGGCCTTTGCCCAGCATATGGTACGGCTTGTCCCGCTCTGTAAGGCAAACGATCAGCTGCGCACCCGGAACAAGGCTTTTTATCCTTATGCTGACCTTTGTTTTTGTATCGTCCCATTCCTGCTTTTCCAATCTGCTTTGGAACCCGCAGGTAACGGTTCCGGGAACATAATAAGAAGCAAACCATTTCATAACGGGTGCAGACAGTCCGGAAAATTGATGAAATCCCGCTCCCCTGCCGTTTGCCAGCATAAAATGCTCATAACAGTTGAAGGTTTCGTCCGCTTCGCTCTTCCAAACAGAAAGCCCGGTTTTTGCAATTTCCCAGGCGAATTCCTGCTGTCCCTGATCTAACAGCGCTTTTGTCACAATCCACTGATGGGGCATCCATACTGAACCGTTCCAGTAACCGTCTGTCCGAAAATAGGAAGCGGTGGTGTCCACCACACTGATTCCGTATTTTGTCATCAGCTGACTGCGCAGGTGGGAGAGCATCCGCTCCTTTCGTTCCGGCGGAACGGCATCTGCCAAATAGGGATACAATCCGTCCAACCCGCAATTGTAATTTTCACCGGCGGGGGTGCGCAGAATATCCTCTTTTTCTCCGTCTTTGTTATGGCAAACGTAGCCGTAATAACCGCTTTCTTCATCCCACGCTGCCTCTAAGGCACGGCTAAAATAGCGAATGTCCTCCAAAAACAGATCTCGATCCTCTTCAGGGGCAAACAACAGCATGATTTTGGCAAACAGAATGGTCATTGCAGTGGTGATCACCGGCGTTACCGACCACTCTAATTTCTTTTCATGAACATATTTCTGAGGGGGATAATCATCCCAGCCACCGCTGTTATAGAACTGATCCCAGCTTTGGAGCAAGCCGGTTTTCGGCGCCTTCTTTTTCTTGCCTGAATAAAACTGATAGTATTTTTTTAAAGAAGGGTAATACTGTTTGATCAATTCCTCCCGCCCTGTTTTTTGCCAAAGCTCTGCAAAGAGAAAAATCTGCGTTGCCACGGGGCTGCCGTGCATGATAAAGGCGCAGTCCGGGTCGTCCGGCTCCACCAAATAGGCACGCAAGCATTCTTCTGCCCGCTGAGCGGAAACCGCCGTCAGCCCAACGCCGATCATACCGCTGTCCCAGGTATAGAGGGAATCCCACTCCCGACCCGGGCAGTAGTGCTTGATCCAGGCCTTTTTACAATACACCGGATAAACAACGTTTAGCATGGAAACGGCGGCTTCTAAGTTTTGTGAAAATAAGTAAGGCTTTCCTTCCGGATTACAGGGAAAGGAAAAGCAGTCGGAGCCTGCGGGCAGCGGGCGCTGTTCTCCTGCGGTAATGGTTACGGTAACTTTCTTTGTTTCTCCCGGTTCTAAAAAAATGGGACGAAGGAACAAATCGGTAAAATGGCCTTCCGTCCCGTCTGAAAATACCCGGGAAACATGGTCATGAATTTTATTGGATAAAATCCGCCCTGCGTCATCGCAATATAATTCCCTCAGGATTGCCTGATCCGTATCCCAACAGACGGTGTAAGCTTGATTTAAAGTCGGATAACAGAGCTGTATTC
>CAKSSZ010000105.1 GCA_934489915.1 uncultured Clostridia bacterium
AGATGGAGGCCGCCAACGAGGTCGGTGTCAACCTGAAGCAGGGCTACAATGGCGACCTGACCTCCCGTCAGGCGGGATCCGTTGGTGGGCAGATGGTAAAAAAGATGATTCAGTCTTATGAAAATGGCATGAAATAAGCTGTTTTATTCAGCTGAACTACAGGAACGATTTTGTTCCTCCTTCTGAAACGTGAGAGCCGCAATCAAACGAAATGTTTGATTGCGGCTCGCTTTTTTAAAATATTTTTTTGAAAAATACAAAAAAACTATTGCATTTTTATTCATTATAGTGTATAATAATACATAAAGAACCGGAAGGAGCAATGACAATGAATTTAGAAGAAATTCAGGCAATTGATCAGGCCTGTTTTATGAACGTATTCGGCGCCCGCACACCGGTGTGCTTTACCCACGGCGCAGGCGTTTATTTATATGATACGGATGGGAAAAAATACTTAGACTTATTTGCCGGGATTGCCGTCAACGCCTTAGGCTACCGTCACCCTGTATGGACAGAGGAAATGTGCCGGTACTTGACCGATCATGTGGTGCATACCTCCAATGTTTATTATGTAGAAACCCAGGCAATGCTTGCCAAGCGTCTGACGGAAATCAGCTGCGCCGACCGGGTCTATTTTGCCAACAGCGGTGCAGAGGCAAATGAATGCGCCATCAAGTTAGCACGTATTTATCAATATAAAAAAGGCAACGCAAAAAAGCATAAAGTGGTGACGCTGTGCCAATCCTTTCACGGCAGAACCCTGGCAACGGTGGCCGCTACCGGACAGGAAAAATATCAAAAGCCCTATCAGCCGCTGACGCCCGGTTTTATCCATATCCCCATGAATGACTACGCCGCACTGGAACAAGCCATGGACGGTACTGTATGCGCCGTGATGATGGAGCCGATCCAGGGAGAAAGCGGGATTCATCCCGCACAGCTCTCCTTTTTGCAAACCGCCCGCCGCTTATGCACCCAGCAAGACGCCTTGCTGATTTTTGATGAAGTACAAACCGGCGTAGGCAGAACAGGAGCCTGGTATGCATATCAGAATTACGGCATTGAACCGGATCTCTTTACCACAGCAAAAGCGCTGGGAAACGGAATTCCCATCAGCGCCTGCTGCGCAAAGGAATTTGCTGCGGCAGCCTTCTCTCCGGGGGATCACGGCGGCACCTTCGGCGGAAACGGCTTTGCCTGCCGGTCTGCACTGACCACTCTTCGGTGTATCGAGCAGGAAGGCTTGCTGGAAAACGCCCGTTCCACCGGCTCCTACTTAAAGCAACAACTGGAGAAAATTGCCGCCCAAACAGAGCAAATTCGGGAAATCCGCGGAGAAGGGCTGATGCTTGGCATCGAGGTTCAGGATGCCAAGGCAATGCAGGAAGCCCTGCGGCAATCCGGTATTCTGGTTGGAACAGCGGGGGGGAATACCCTGCGTCTGGTTCCTCCCCTGATTTTTCAAAAGGAACACGCAGACGCATTCCTTTCTGCCTTCCGCAGCTTGATAGTTGAATAAAAATACAAATTGAAAAGAGGAATATTGATGAAGCATTTATTATCCATTCACGATTTAACCGTTGCCGAAACCGAGCAAATTTTATCCGTCGCAGGAGAATTAAAAGCTCAGCTGAAAAAAGGGATCCCCCACCCTCTTTTAAAAGGAAAAACACTGGGCATGATTTTTTCAAAATCCTCCACCCGCACTCGGGTATCCTTTGAAGTGGGCATGTTTCAGCTGGGAGGACACGCTTTGTTTTTGTCGTCAAACGATATTCAGCTGGGACGGGGAGAAAGCATCTACGACACTGCCAATGTCCTCTCCCGTTATCTGGACGGCATTATGATCCGTACCTTTGATCAAAAAGATGTGGAGGATCTGGCGCACTACGGCTCCATTCCCATTATTAACGGTCTGACCGACCTGCTCCATCCCTGCCAGGCATTGACCGATATGCTCACCATTTATGAGCATAAGGGCAAGCTTTCCGGATTAAAGCTTGCGTACTTAGGGGACGGTAACAACATGGCGCATTCTCTGCTCTATGCCGGTGCAAAGCTGGGTATGGAAGTAGCGGTTGCTACACCGAAAGGATTTGAATGTGATCCGGAAATTGTGGCCAATGCCAAAGAGGACGCAAAGCAAACCGGTGCAGTGATTGATGTGTCTCACGACCCCATCCGAGCAGCAAAAAATGCAGACGCAATCTATACCGATACCTGGGTCAGTATGGGGCAGTCCGGCTCGAAGGAATCCCGCCTTGCAACCTTCCACCCCTACCAGGTCAACGAAAAATTAATGAGCCATGCCAAGGAGGACGCTATTTTCCTGCACTGTCTCCCGGCTTATCGTGGCTATGAAGTAACGGAGGAAGTCATTGACGGTCCTCAATCCGTCATCTTTGACGAAGCAGAAAATCGCCTGCACACGCAGAAAGCCATCATGGCTCTTTTAATGGCAGATCAATAATCACCGGCACCGAAAGGAGGACGTTTCAATGATCACAGACAAAGGATTTCAAATCCGTCAGGCAAAGCCGGAGGATATCCCATTTATTTATGAGGTGACCAAGGAAGCCTTTGAAAAATATGTAGAAATGGCAGGCATCCAAGGTAAGGTAGCTGCGCTGACCGAAACAGAGGATGACATTTTATATGACATTCAGCATAAATACGTTTTTGTGGCCTTCTTAGATTCCATTCCCGTGGGCAGTCTGCGGGTGGAAATCAGGAAGGATCACACAGCATATTTAAGCCGTTTCGGCGTTCGGAAGGCGTTTCAAAACAGTGGGATCGGCAAAGCGCTGATGAACGTGATAGACCGCACTCTGCGGGACGAAGGAATACAAACCCTGTCCCTGCACACTGCCTCTACCGTTACCTCCTTAGTGCGTTTTTATTACGCCCGTGGATTTTACATTGATTCTACCTCGAAGGATCGGGGATATGTACGGGCGCTGCTGATCAAAGATTATACCACCCATCAAAATCAACAAAACCGTTGGGAGGTATAAAAAATGCTGCGGGATCATAGGTTCCGCAGCATTTTAGGCTTTTTATTTCATAGAATACTTCACCGGCTCCCCGGAGGTAATTTCCTCTTCACCGGATTTCACATAGCCCTGTACAAAATAATCCGTATCCTCTACGGCTGCGCCGTAAATCCGAATCCCGAACATGCCGTTGGTAATCGCACCCTTGGCGTCTAATGCCAGCCGTTGACCGTTCTTTGCGTCGGAAAGATACATTCCGTAGGCAGGCGCCTCCCAGTTAATTCCGGAGGTTCTGAAATAAAACACCCGAGAAGTATACTGATTTTCGCTCCCTGCGCTGCCCGGGATTGCCTCCCCGGCGACCGGTGCGTTCATGGCAGGAACCTTCACCGTTTCTTTGAAGGAGGCCGTCAGTGCGGCGTCTTTTACTACCACCACCGAAGTGTGATCGGAAGGCAGTGCGACCCCGTTGTAGGTAACAGATTCCACCTCATACCCCTCCTCCGGGGTAACGGTCACGCTGACTTCCTCGCCTGCATTCAGACCGGGGACTGTATGCGTGCCTGCCACATACGTTTTCGTTCCGAAGGTCACGCTCCCGTGTTCCCCGACCGTTACGGTATTGGATACGGGCTTTGCGGTAACGGTCAGCTTCTGCCCCTTCAGCATTGCGCCGTTCTCATTGGCAACCGCCACAATGGCATACGTCCCTGTTGCAGTCGTATCGCCCACTGTGATTTGCGCTGCGCCGTTCTCGCCCGGCGTTACGGTAATGCCGGAGTCTGCCAGGATTTCGGTTCTATCCTCGTTGGTCACGTACCAGGAAACCTCCTGCTTCACCCCTGCGGTGGAGCCGATCTGGTTGAGGATGTTCACCTGTGCTGTAACGCTTTCGCCCTGCTTTGCTGTTTCGGGCAGGGAAAGGGTGATGTCCGTTGCTGCCGCTTTGGCTGCATAAATTGTTGACATATAAATTGGATATGCATTTTCACAGGGAACCGGATAGCCGAAATGCAGCGTGTAGCCAACGCTCGCCCAATCAGTCGAATGTTGTTCCAAAGCGTTCGGAATGATTATAGAGCCGGAAAACTTCTTCCAATTTTCATCAACCTCCATGCCCGTCAGTCCATACTCGGAAGTCATAGCATTAATACCAATGTTCGTGTAATAAGTGTTGTTTTTCAACAAGCCTAAGTTGAACCGTGTCTTCTTTCCGGCATCTGTTTTTACATAAATGCTGACAACAAGAGTATCGCCCGTTTTTAAGCTGCTCTTGTCCAGCCAGCAGCGTGAAGCATCGCTTGACTGCGCTCCAGCTTCCGTGAAGCCTTCAATGTATGTTCCACCAATGATATTATGATCGGAATCTGACGTAACCGACGTTCCAGACACCGGTTTCATTGCCGCCGTCCAACCTTTTAAAGAACCGTCAAAATCAACCGTCCCGTCTTGGTAAAACACATTGCCTACCTGTGAGCAGTTTCGTCCTGCCACATTGTTTTGAGAAAATAAGCGATATGCTCTCGGCTCGCTTTCGCTTGTAACGATCAAGCTATCTGTCGCTTGCCCTGCAGGGCCGCTTTCCGTATAGCTTTTTTTAAAATCCAGGGTCAAATTCGGCTCATCCGACGCCAACGCTGTCAGCCCGCTCCATACCATCATGGCAGCAAGCACAATGGAACATCCTCTTTTCCACATGTTACATCTACTCCTTTAATATAATTTTATTTGAGATCGGTCTGCCGACCGTTCAAATCGATTTTCACCGGCTCAACCATTTGACTAACAAAATACAATTTTCCAGGTAAAAGCATGAGGACGCAATTCATATTTTTCCTCCGGCTCCGGCCCACAGGACGCACTGCCGATCGGACGCATCTTATAATCCACATAAAGCTGCTTTCGTTCAATCCGTTCCAATTCGTCAAAATGACGGGCGGCAGTTAAATTTTCCAAAGTAAAATCATGGCAGGAAAAAGAAAAATTTCCCATCACAGTTAGGCTCAAATCTCCTCCACTGATGCAAAGCAACCGGCAATCCTCATGATTGCCCGTTTCCTGCGGTACATCATACAGAAAATTCAACTGAGAAATATCATTCTGCCAGTTTCCGAAATGAGCATTTGCCTTACGATCGGCATAACTGTCTCCCGGTCCTCTCCCATACCAGCTGCATTGCTGATATGCCTCCGGCAAATCCAGCCGAATACCAAGCCGAGGCAAATTTTTCGGCAAATTTCCTTGAGGAACTCCATTCACAGATAACGCAATTTCTCCTCCGCACACGGTATAAATCATGGTGATATCAAACCACCAATATCGCCCCTGCGGCAAAAGCTTTCCGGTAACCTTCATTACAACCCGATCCCCGGTTTGCTCCACCGTCATATTGTGAAATCCGAATTTTGCCGTATGCACCAAATCAGTTTTCCAATCTCCCATGCATCTGGGAGCATGACCGTATACGCCATCGTTATCCGTATACGCTCTCCAAGCATGGAGCACCATCGGGCGGTTCATCAACACCCGTCCCTCTTTTTCCAATCGACAAAGCAATCCCTTGCTCCAAACAGCATGAAACGCATCGCCCGAAACGATGATCTCATCGCCCGCTTTCCTCACTCGATAAGGAGAGGACGCTACCGGTGGAATTAAAATCGGCTGATCCTGCAATACAAATTCCTTATCTCCCAGGCAACAATCCCCCTGATAAAATTGAAACCGAGCCGTAACATGGCCTTCAACTCCGCTAATATCCCAGGAAAACGGTAAGGACACCGATTGACGGGGAGCTACCGT
>CAKSSZ010000106.1 GCA_934489915.1 uncultured Clostridia bacterium
CGCACAGGGTCAGCCCTTTGAACTTAATGTTTTCCTGATCCTCTACCACAATCAGATCCTGACAGACCGAAACGGACACGCTCCGCTGACCCTCCCGGGGCAGCAGATAAACCACGCCCTTTTTGTGGTCAATGCACCATTCCCCGGGGCGGGTGATGGCGCACTTGAGATTCAGCGCATAAAAGGTACCGCCGGAGGAATTGAGGTAACATGCCCCGTCCCGATAGCCGTAGCAATGATAGGGCGGGTTCACCGAAATGACGCCGCTCACCGGGTCCACAGACTTCACCGTATGCCGCTGGGTTGCCCAGTCGTTCCCCCAATAGCCGATCAAAAACGGCTCCGGCTCCTCAGCCCAGGTCTTTACCGTCTCGTCATCGCACTGAAAAATCCCCTCCGCCGAGCCGTTGCGCTCGCCGTTATAAAAGGTGGCCGTCTCTCCCAGCGCCCGGGTAATGGTCAGCATGCCCTCCTTGGGGTAGCGGGACAGGGGCAGCTTTTCCCCCCGGTCAAACAGCTCCAACCCGGGGCCGAACTCACACATATGGGGCTTGGGGATGTCATGCTCCTTCCAAAAATCCGGAAAGGGTCCCAAGCCGAAAGCGCCGAAATCGGTAATCCCGGCGTCTGCCAACGAAATTTCACAAATGCCGTCCGCTCCCACAGGGGGCAAGGGAATCTCCCGGCTGCCTTTCAAAAAGGTTTTCCCGGTAACGCCCCGCACCGTCACCTTCCCATGCCGCAGGATCAGCGGACGGGTCAGTTCATAGCAGCCCTCTGCCAGCTGCAGCTCTGCCGGCTCGCCGCTTTGGTTGATCTCCTCCACCGCCCGGAGCAGCTCGTCTGTATTAGTTGCCCGATAATGGCTCATCTGGTTTCCCTCCTTCAAAAAGCTTCTTCTTTTATCCTATCATATTTTCCGGAAAACCGCAAGAGTTTTTTCGTTGTTTTTATTGTACATTTTCAAAAAAATAAATCTCCCTTTGTTCAGTTGTCCAAAGATGAGGAAAAAACAGAAAAAACGATTGACACCGGAGGAAAAAAAGAGTAGAATTGTAGTAATAGCTTCAGGCAGCGCCTGAAAAAATCAAAGGAAAGGACTGTTTCTTCATGAAAATTTGCTTCTCAACATTAGCATGCCCCAATTCTGACTGGACGGAAATCTATTCCATGGCAAAGGATCTAAGCTTTGACGGAATTGAAATCCGCGGCCTGGGCGAGGATATTTCCGCAGTAAAGGCAAAGCCCTTTACGGACGCACAGCTGCCGGAGACAGTGAAAAAGCTTTCCGAGTTAGGCTTAACCATTCCTTGTCTTTCTTCCGGCTGCGTTCTGAAGAACAGGGAAAACCAGGAACAAATTACAGAGGAAATCTCTGCTTATATTACCTTAGCGGGCAAGCTGAACACCCCCTTTATCCGGATTCTTGCCGACGCTGACCCCGCCCCCGGCGGCGATGTGGACGACAGCTATATTGTGGAGGTGCTCCGTGCCTTAGCCCCTCTTGCAAAAGCGGGGAACGTAACCCTGCTGGTGGAAACCAACGGCGCATATTCTGACACCAAACGGTTAAAGCAGGTGCTGGATCAGGTGGCAAGCCCCTTCATTGCGGCGCTGTGGGATATGCACCACCCCTACCGCTATCACGGAGAATCCCCTTACGATACCATTAAAAATTTATCCAGCTATATTAAATATGTGCATACCAAGGACAGCGTAATGGAAGGGGACAAGGTGCAGTATAAAATGATGGGCGAGGGCAGCCTGCCCCTGTCCGATATGTTCGCCGCCCTGACCGCCCAGGGGTATGACGGATACGTTTCTTTAGAATGGGTGAAACGCTGGTCGGAGGATTTGTCCGACGCAGGCGTGGTGGTGCCCCATTTTGCCAACTATATGGCGCCCTACCGCACCCGGCATAAGCACCCCTTGCAGGACAACCGCACCCACACGGGAAAATATATCTGGCCGAAGGAACGGCTGATTGACTATACTTTCCCGGATGTGCTGGACAGAATCTGCGAGGAGTTCCCCAACCAGTATGCCTTCCGGTATACCGAGCTGGACTATACCCGCACCTATCCCCAATTCCGGGACGATGTGGATCGGTTCGCCCGGGCGCTCCTTGCCATGGGCGTGGGCAAAGGGGATCATGTCGCCATTTGGGCAACCAACGTCCCGGCCTGGTACATTACCTTCTGGGCAACCACCAAAATCGGCGCCGTGCTGGTCACGGTGAACACCGCTTATAAAATCCACGAGGCGGAATATCTGCTGAAGCAGTCGGACACCCACACCCTGGTCATGATTGACGGGTGGAAGGATTCGGACTATGTTTCCATCATCCGGGAGCTGTGCCCGGAGCTGGAGACCTCCAAGCCCGGTCAGCTCTACTCTCTGCGGCTGCCCGAGCTGCGCAACATCATTACCGTGGACAGCAAGCAGCCCGGCTGCTATACCTGGGAGGAGGCAGAGGCACTGGCAGAGCAGGTGCCCTTATATGCAGTGGAAGCCCGCCGCCGGCAGATCGATAAAAACGACGTTTGCAATATGCAATATACCTCCGGCACCACAGGCTTTCCCAAAGGGGTCATGCTGACCCACTATAACGTGGTGAACAACGGCAAAGCCATCGGCGACTGCATGGATTTATCCACCGCCGACCGGATGATGATCCAGGTGCCTATGTTCCATTGCTTCGGTATGGTGCTTGCCATGACGGCGTCTGTCACCCACGGCACCACCATGTCCCCCATCCCGGCATTCTCCCCCAGAAAATCCCTTGCCTGCATCAATCGGGAGAAGATCACTGCCTTTCACGGCGTACCCACCATGTTTATTGCCATGCTGGAGCACCCGGATTTTGAGCAGACCGACTTTTCTCACATGAGAACCGGCATTATGGCAGGCAGCCCCTGCCCGGTGAAGATCATGGAGGACGTGATCCACAAAATGCATATGAGCGAAATCTGCATTACCTACGGTCAGACGGAAGCGTCTCCCGGCTGCACCATGAGCAAAACCACCGATTCCATTGATGTGCGGGTCAACACCGTAGGCGGCGATATGTTCGGGGTGGAAAATAAAATTGTGGATCCGGAAACCGGCGAGGATCTGCCGGACAATGTAGACGGCGAATTTGTGGCACGGGGCTATAATATCATGAAGGGCTATTACAAAATGCCGGAGGCAACCGCCGCCGCCATTGACAAGGACGGCTGGCTCCACACCGGCGACCTGGCACGCCGCCTGCCCGACGGCAATTATAAAATCACCGGCCGGATCAAGGACATGATCATTCGGGGCGGCGAGAATATTTATCCCAAAGAAATTGAAGATTTTATTTATACCCACGAAAAGGTCAAGGATGTGCAGGTCATCGGCGTGCCGGACGAGCAGTACGGCGAGGAAATTATGGCGTGCGTCATCTTAAAGGAAGGGGAAAGCAGCACCGAGGAAGAGATCAAGCAATATGTGCGGGATCATATGGCAAAGCACAAAATCCCCCGGTATGTTGCCTTTGTGGAGCAGTTCCCCATGAACGCCGCAGGGAAAATTTTGAAATACAAAATGCGGGAGCAGGCGGTAGAACAGCTGCATTTGCAGGACGCCAGCAACATTGTGACCGCATAATCGGGAATGTGAAAAAGCCTTGGAACACAAGAAAACAAATTTCTTTTCTTGTTTGCGACAAGCTTTGCCTCTCGGCGTACCCCAAAGCATTTGCTTTGGCTCAGTTTGTTGCTTCCAAAGCTTTTTTCCGATCCCCTTAGAAAATACACAGTCTCCTTTTTGTGTGTGGCTCCTGACAAGGGAAGCCACACATTTTTTATTTTAAGGAGGTTTTCTAATGAAAACAAAAATTCAGGCGTTTCTGGTAAGTATTCTGCTCATCCTATCCACATCCTTCGGCAGCATAGCCTTTGCAAGTGATTTCATCACGGTAAAGCTAAACGGTCAAGCGTTATCCTTTGATGTTCCGCCGCAAATCATCAACGGCAGAACCATGGTTCCAATGAGGAGCATTTTTGAAGCATTGGGGGCAACGGTTGCCTGGGATGAGAATACGCAGACCATCACCTCTGTAAAGGGAAGCACCACCATCAAACTTGCCATTGGCTCCCCGTATCTTCTCATGAATCAATCTGATCTGAGAGAGCTGGATGCCGCACCTTGCGTCATTGCAGACAGAACATTAGTCCCAGTCAGAGCCGTTTCGGAAGCGTTTCAACTGAATGTTGATTGGGAGGAAGCTACAAAAACCGTATCAACCACCTCCCCAAACGGGAACTTGGGCGCTTACAATCAACTAAAAAACATTCTTTTAGCCAAGGGCGATTCATCCGTCAACAAAGATGATTACATCCTTTTTTACGACCCGGACAATCAAAACTATGACATGATTCTCTCCTACGATTCAAAGGAGGATCTCATCTGTTTTTATTTCACAAACAAGGGATATGGCGAAGATTTAGAAGAAACGGTGTTGATTTTGATGTATCCGGATCAAAACGCAATTTTACATCTTGAAATCAAGACCTCCAGCGGAAAAAAATATGAAATGTTAGCTCATTATCCGGAGCAGAACCAGCCGTACTTGGTGCTGAAGGATACATTTCCTCAATATTTAACAGCTCATACCTACGAGCTGTTAAATAGCACATTAGCGATCATGGATTACACAATGCAAACAATGGTCCAAATGTCCTTTGCTGATTTTGGACTGTACTACAATCCGTCACGGTAAGCAAGACAATTACAATTTTGACAGACAAAAATACCCCGGAACGCAAGAAAAATCTGTTTCCTGTGTTCCGGGGTGTTTCCACAATCCTACTTCTTCCAGTGTTTTAATTGCGGCACGACCTGCTCCATATGGGCGCGAACCTGCTCTGCCGGCCACTCCTCGGTTGCCATGTGCTGCACGCAGAAGTCAATCAGCTGCTCCGGAGAAGTATATTGGAAGGTTCCGTCCGCATAGCACCACTTGCAGTACTCCTCATTCCGCTCGCCCGACTGCTCCCGGCTAACGGTGGCGTCGTCCAGGGGCATTCCGCAGCACTGGCAAATCAGCTGCCGGGGAGAACCCAGGAGCGTATTGATGGAGACGTCAAACACTTGGGACAGCAGCTTTAACGTTTCCGTATTGGGGGTGGTTTCCCCGGTTTCCCAGCGGGAGACCGCCTGCCGGGTCACAAACACCTGCTCTGCCAGAGCCTCCTGGGACAAGCCCTTTTTTGTTCTCAATTCCAATAAAATATTTTTTGTTTCCAAACCGATCACCTCTTATTTCCCATTATAGCACAGCAGCGGGAAAATTGCAAGCAACCGGCAGTTGCGGAGCCTACGCCTTGCCGCTGCTGCCGAACAGGCGCATTTTCTGCTTTGCCGCTTCCTTCACTGCGTCCTTCACCAAGAGGAGCTTCGGCTCAAAGGCTCCCTCCTGCTCATATGCCCGGTTTGCCGCCTGACACAGATCGGTACAGATATTGATCTTGCGGATCCCGTGGGCGATACAGTTCCGAAAATCCCCATCGGAAAGCCCGCTGCCCCCGTGGAGCACCAGGGGTGAGTCTGCCACCCGGTGAATTTCTGCCAATCTGGCAAGATCCAAACGGGGCGCTGCCCGGTAGACGCCATGGACGGTGCCGATGGCAACTGCTAATGCGTCCGCTCCCGACCGACGGATAAAATCATTGACCTGCGCCGGGTCGGTATAGCCGCCTTCCTCCTGTTCCGCATCCCCGTTACCCACATGCCCCAGCTCCGCCTCCACGCTGACCCCAAAGG
>CAKSSZ010000107.1 GCA_934489915.1 uncultured Clostridia bacterium
TATGGAAAAGAAAGAAGACAACTTTGCAGAAGAAGTTGCAAGCATGACCAAATAAAAATCTATGATCAGGAAGCCGGAGCAATTTAGATTGCTCCGGCTTTTTTATATAAGGATCTATCATAAATGTTGGGGTGACCAACAAATAGAGCTCAAATAAAATGAAGAAAAAAGCAAATAAGAGAGCATATTTGTTCAAAATCCGTTATAATGGAATTGACATCTTTTCTTTTACCGGTTCAAAATTAACATTGTCACAGTTTGGAAACATTTCGCTCTCAGTCGGTTTTTTCCGGATGAGTCGGCCAAGACTCATCATGCACAAAAACATTGTTTTTTATCACGATGCCGTCATACGAACCACTCTCAAACCAATTGTTGGAGTCACCGTTCATACATATACCCTGGTACATATCATAGAATGTACAGTTCTCAACAAGTGCACCTTTGCAGGTGGTCAGCAGTATTCCGCACGGTCTGTTGTAACCGCAGCGGCAGTTTTCTATGTGGGCATAAGGCATACGTGTGTGGTTTTCTATCACATGATTTTCGCACAGATTTCCGGTAGATTTTCGTTTGTTTCGAGAATAATATTTTTCGCCGACATAAATTGCGACGATTTCACCGTAGCGTATGCATACGACGCCATGGTCTCGTTGTCGACAAATCTTATCTCGTCACCCAACCTGAAGAGATTCACGCCGTACTGCTGAAAATGCCCAAATTTAAGAAGCACTCTCTTATCGGAAAACTTCTTTTCAACCGGCATGTAAATCCCGTGAATATTGCATGCATTACAATAATCGTTGATACCGAAGACACCACGCTCACCTGATGCTTTTCCCGCTCTGTTCAGTTCCTTTATCACAGCGCAAAGCTTTCCATAGCAAACCTATGTTGTTTTGCTATCGCCCTTACGCATTGTATTGTTATTTGTAGCTTTGAATGCCTTCCCGGAATGCTGCGGTGGTTTCGTCTGTTTCATCCAGCCAGTAGGGGCGGGCTAAGGTTTTATAATGCTCTTCCCGCATATCATAATCGGCGCTGGACCACCAGAGTGCCATTCGGATATTGGGATATTTTTTCAGAGAAGCGAACATATCCGTAATCCAGGCAGCTTTATCTCCTCCCACCGAGCTGGAGGCAAATTCCGTAATCATAAATGGGAACTGAGAAAATACCTGCATATATTTTTCATAAGGCTCCTGATAAATTTCGTCAAAGGTACGCCATTTTTCGTGATACAGGTCGGCATAATAAGTGCCTGTATTATATCCGGTCAAACCAATTATGTGTACATATTCGTTGCCGGGATAATAGGAAATATAGGAATTCCAGTGGCAGGGGGGACAATCCTCTGCATTGGGATTAAACACCCAGATTGCATTATCTACGCCTTCTTCTTCAAAAATCCGATAGATACGCCGCCAGTTTTCAATGAAAATTTCCGGATCGGACAGAGCGGCCACGCCGGAGTAGTTGACCCAGTCACTGTTCATTTCATTATTCAGACGGAACAGGAAAGGGTGACCAAATTCTTTTGCGCCCTTTGCAAAAGCACGGATTTCATCATCACACAGTCCGTCATAAACGTCAAAGTTAATATTTTTCCCAAACAGGTTGTCGTTGGCATGATAGGAAATTTGCAGAGTCAGTTCGGTGAGCTTTCCTTCTTCATACATTTTTGTCAATTCCTCGACCGGGAACCCGTGGTTCAAATTTACATAGTGAAGGCTGAAATCAAAGGGGAAATCCACCTTTTTCTCCAGGTCGTCATACCATTGATATCGCTTTGCGTCGGTGTAAGCGCCATCCACAAACAGTCCCCAATAAAATTTTTTGCCCGATTGAATGGAGCGATAAAGCTTTTTTGTTTCCTCGTTCCAGTTTTGAGGGATGACCGGTGCATAATCCTCGTGGAATACATTGCCGCCTTTCAGGGGGATTTCCTCAAAGGAGGCAACCGCCTCATCTACCACTGCGGAGAGGGTTTGCGGATTGTCTGATTTAAACATCATGCGAAAAAATGCCTGCTTCCCGGTCAGAGACTCCACAAAGAAATAGCTATAATTGTTTTGCGTAACGGTTGAGCCTTCAGCCGGCTCGCGGTGCAGGGTGATCAGCTGTGCCCGTGCGCCTGCGGCGGTGGTAAACTTTTCGTTTTGTGAAACGGTAATGCGGTTTGCCGCCTGGTATTCCTCATTCAGATAATACTGATTTAAGTAATTGTCAATCATATAAAACACGTCCTCATAGGGCGCCCATTCCCGGGTGAGAACAACGGTAGTGCCGTCCCGATATGCCTTGATTTGCTCCGGCGCAATGGAGAGGTCAAAGGACATATCCTCCGGCAGGGAAACGCTGTATCCCTTCGGATGATCCAGCAGTACCTTGTGGTGGTCGGCTGTTTGAATGATTTCCTCCTGCAGCTGCGGTTCCGTCTTGGTAATTTCATGATATTTTTGAGTTACCTTATTCTGGAGCCTATTCATAAAATAGGCCGGATCACGGAAAAATCCCTTGCTTCCTGCTGCTGCGGCTGCCAGCAGCACAACAGCGGCTGCGGCGCATAAAATCACTGTTTTTCGTTTCATATGTTTGTTTCCTTTCCATAAAATATAGAACACTTCCTATTATATCATATCTGGCTTGGTTCTGTCAAACCGGCTTTTGAAAAAGTTCTTTACTTTTTATTTTATTTATTGTATAATAGTTATAGAGAGAAAAAAGATAGACTACGAATGAGGAGGGAAGGTAGATTGAAAAACGACCGAAAGCTATATGAAGGAAAAACCCGTTCCAACAGTGCTTTTCCGGCGTTGTATCAGCGGTATTTGCCAATCATTGTACCTGCGGTGCTGTACTTAGTGTTAGGATCCTTTCAGCAAATCCCTTTCTTGGTATTTCAGGTGCTGTTTTTGGTGGAGGGGATCGCATTTTTGCAGGATGGCTTCAAAAGCTCACTGCGATACAGCAACATATGTATGGGACTGCTGTGTTTGCTGTGGGTTATTGTTTCATCCTTGCGGACATCTCTGGCCTCCGGCTATACGGTAACGGTCAGCAATCAGGTGACGGTTTGCAACTTGATTTACATTGTCATGCTGGGCGTAATGATTTATCAAATTCACCAGCGGCAGGCTTTGTATTTTGGGAAGTGGGACAAAATTTGTATCGGTTATTGCATTGTTGCCATTGCAGGAACAGCCTTTATGCTGGTGATGATTGAGGCGCTCTATTTCGTGGAACGGTTCAATTGGGAGATCACGGATTTTGTGTACATTATCTTGGAAATCGGTGCAAGGATTTTGGCAGTAGTGCAGGTTTATCCGGTTGCAGAATGGTTGTTGCAGGGGGCGATTTTGCTTTCTGTGCTGACTCAATCTCCCCGGAAATTTGCGAAGCATCACACACGCCGGCAGCATCGGCACGAAGAACAGTAAGAAAACATTTTTGATGAAAAGGAAAGGCGGTTATGAACATGAAGAAAATTGGAATTGCTGCTTTGCTGAGCGTCACTTTGCTGGGCAGTATGATTACGGCGGCTTCGGCAGATGTCAGCTTTCCGGATTTGCCGAAGGAGCATTGGGCTTATGCGGCGGTGAATCAGTTGGTTTCCGAGGGAACGGTCAGCGGAACACCGGAGGGATATTACGAGCCGGACAAAATGGTAACCCGTGCGGAATTTGTGCGGATGATCGGCAAAACGAATCAAAAGCGGGACAAGGATTTTGCAGATGTGCCTTCCACCCATTGGGGATATGAATACATTTTATATTCCGGAGTGGATGGGGATGAAAACAATAAGTTTTATCCGGACGAACCTATGACCCGCGGCGATGTGATCTCGATTTTGTGGGATCGGGCGGGGCAGCCTACGGGAATCGCTGCACCATCGATCATTACCAAACAGGCTTCCAATAAGGAGGCGGCTGCTTGGATTTATATGTATGGCGTGATGGTGGGAGATGACGGCATTAACCTGCGTTTGCAGGACGGCATTTCCAGAGCGGAGGTTGCTTCTTTGATTATCCGTTCCCGTGCCATCGATACCGGCAGCAAGCCCGGGGATTTTTCTGCCCGTGTTTCGGACGATTTGCTGAAGAAAATTTATGACGGAACAGATTTGTTTGATCGGGAATATGACCCCCAGGCGAATGTGACCAACGGCGAGCTTGCCAGAGCCGCAATCCGTCTGGCGTGTGAGGAGCATAAGCTGACCTACGGATCCTTCTCGGTAGAAGCTCCCTTTGAGCATGAATATGCAAAGGATATGTATGTGATCGGGAAAAATTGCTTGGGCGATCAGGTGATTAATGCGGAATTTGCTGATCAAAAGGCAAATAATCAGGATATGATTGCCGCCTTGACCTTTGGGATGATCAAAAAGACTCATGGGAAAATCGGCTATGATACCAGCAGCGTTTGCTATGCGGACGTAGGCGAAATGGAGAAAAATATTGCTTATACCTGCCTGGCTTATGCAAACAAAAAGGATCTGGCATTGTATACCAATCGGAACATTCGCCCTCAGCAGACTGCCACCATGCATGATATTGCCTTGGTGCTGCTGCAGTTGGATGATATGATCGGCACTCAGTCGATTTATACAACCACATGGGCGGCGGGCGGCCAGGGAGAGGTCTATGATGCCTCTTTGGAGTCGAATCCTACCCGTTATCCGGAGACGGCACAGTATTTCCGCTGCATTTTAAAGGATATGCCTACTGAGCTTTATACCACTCCCTTTACTTGGAGTAAGCCGTTTGGGGAAGGCACTCAAACGCCTATTGACTTGGAGCATTTTCCGGGTGAGTTTGCCAGCATGTTTGTGAGCAGACTGAATCAGGAAACGGCGCGGATCTATCAGGAACTGAGAATCAGTGTTCAGTTTACTTACTATTCTTCCCTGGTTTGTAACAACGGGAAGGGCTTTACCTGCCGGGTGAAGCTGGATGTGAAGGATATGGGCGGAAAGGAAGGTACTTATCAGCAGGTGTTCCGAACCTCTCAGGGTACGGATGTAGCACTGAACAACCAAACCACGCTTTTTGTGGATTTGAATTTGGATTATGAGCTGTCCTCCGGTCCGGATAAGCCGGTGGAATACGGCCCGGTTGTGTTACAGGTGCAGTAAAAATATGAGGAAGAGCGACCGTCTGGATTTGTCATCGTACAAATTCAGGCGGTTTTTATTTTTGACATGAGCGGGGGAGAAAATTGGCTTTTTAACCCGAATTTATTTCGCTTTTCGATCAATTGACAGGGGGAGTGCGCTTATGCTATCATCAAAATAGATTTAAAAACGGAGGAAGAACTTATGATTCAATTAACGAGAAAGCAATTGTTTCCGGAGCAAATGGAGGTGCTTTATCAGACCCCTTTTACACCGGAAAGCGTTGCTGAAGATTTTATTGCAAAAAGCGGCACGTGGACAGTGGAGGACGACTGGCTGAAGGGCTATACCCGAGAAAACGGTCCCGGCATGATTTTATCCAAACGGGATTTTTTTGGGGATATTTTGATGGAGTTTGACGCAGCTGCGGCACTGCCTTCTACTCACGATGTAAATGTAACCTGGCATGCCGAGTGGGAAGAAGAAAAGAATTCACTGGGGACGGCTTATGTAGCCGGCTTAGCAGGTTGGTGGGATCAGAAAATTGGATTTGAAATTTCTCCTGCCTATACCTTTGCTGTGTTTACACAGGCCATTCCATTTGTTCCCGGGAAGGTTTATCATGTAACGGTCGGAGATTTGAACGGGCATTTCTTTTTAGAC
>CAKSSZ010000108.1 GCA_934489915.1 uncultured Clostridia bacterium
TCTCCGTCTGGCGCAAATATCGGGAACCCTTGCTGGAAGGAACCCTGGTTCCCTGCGCACCGGAGGCAAATTTTACCAAGATATCCGCCCAAAAGGGGCTGTCGCTGGTCACCGTGCTTTATGAGGACAAGGTGGCGCAGGTGCCCAAGGCTTGCCGCACCCTTGCCATCATCAACGCCAAAGGCGACGATGAAATTCTCTTAGACGCCCCCATTAACGAAACCCGCTGGGCAATCATTTATGACTGTACCGGGAATATCACCGAGGAACATTCCCTGACCCTCAACGGCATTTCACGGCTGACCGTACCCGTTTCCGGCATGGTGGAAATTGTATAATGCCCATGGCGCCTCTCTACCGCTTTGCCCCGGGGCGGAAGATCACCGCCGCCAGCCAACCGAAAATGACCGCCGCCGCAATCCCCCCGGCAGCAGCCGTCAGCCCGCCGGTAAACACTCCCAGCAGCCCCTTCTCCCCGACCGCCTTCCAGGCACCCTTGACCAGGGTATACCCAAAGCCGGAGATGGGAACCGTCGCCCCCGCTCCGGCAAATTGCACCACCGGCTCGTAAAGCCCAAACGCCGTCAGCACCGCCCCGGCCATCACAAAGCCGGTCAGAATCCGTGCAGGGGTGAGCTTGGTGTAATCGATCAGCAGCTGCCCCACTACGCAAATCAGCCCGCCTACTACAAACGCTTTGATGTAATCCATTTTACCGCTCCGTTCCGCCGCCCTGCGCCCGGCAAAAGGATAAGGAACCCTCTCATCCGCAGGGAACCGTGACTGAGAGATGAAAACAGAACGGGAGCAAACCCACGCTTTCCGCCTGCACGGTGCAGCAAGCCCTCGCCTGCCTTCCGCACAATGCAGCAAAACGCCCGTTGCCCCCGAACCAATCGGTTCCTCTCATAAAAAGCATCCCCGTTTTTTTGCAATCTATACGGTCAATTTCAAATCAACCCGCAGCGGTCAACGGCAAAACTCCCCCAGCTCCTCCATCACCGCCGTCATCACCTGTCCGATCTTCCCCCGCAGGATCAGGTCGGCGCGGCTGTCAAACGGGGTCGCATCCCGGTTGATCATCACCAAATGCGCCCCGCCGAAATACAAGGCCAAGCTGTTGGCAGGGCTGACCGCAAGAGAGGTACCGCCCACAATCAGCAAATCCGCCTGCCGTACCAGCTCCACAGCGTCCGACAGTACCCGGTCGTCCAGCCGTTCCCCATATAAGGTCACCTCCGGCTTCATCACGCCGCCGCAGGAGGGGCAGCGGGGGATTTCCCCTCGGGCAATTTCCTCCCGCACCCAAGCGTCACCCGCCAGCCCACAGGAAGGACAGGAAAACCGCCCCGCATTCCCGTGCAGTTCCAGCACCCGCCGACTCCCCGCCGCCTGGTGCAGGCCGTCAATATTTTGGGTGATCACTCCCTGGAGCAGCCCCCGCCGCTCCAGCTCCGCTAATGCCAGGTGCGCCGGGTTGGGCTTTGCCTCTGTCAGAAAAAACCGCCGGTAAAAATCGTAAAACACCCCCGGCTGCTCTATAAAAAAATCATGGCTCAAAATCACCTCAGGCGACACCCCGTATTCCTTGACCGTGTGATAAATACCGTCCTCGCTCCGATAATCCTTCATGCCGCTCTCGGTAGAAACCCCCGCCCCGCCGAAAAACGCCGCGCACCGGCTCTCCCGCAGCCATGCCGCAAGCTGCTTCACATCTTCCATGTCCGCATCCTCCGTTTCCTTTCCGCTGCCCCACAGGCACCAGCTTTCTCATTCCGCTTTCGCCCCGCAGGAAGCAGGTTTTCGTCACGCTTTCCCCCGCCTCACGGGCAGCGGGTTTTCGTCACGCTTTCGCCCCGCCCCACAGGCACCAGCTTTCTCATTCCGCTTTCGCCCCACGGGCAGCGGGTTTTCGTCGCGCTTTCCTCTGCCCCGCAGGAAGCGGGTTTTCGTCACGCTTTCCTCTGCCCCGCAGGAAGCAGGCTTTATAATAAGAAGGACTCCATTTGCCCCTGCGCCCGTTGCCGGGGCTGCTCTGCCGCCGTTTGGTTACACCGGGCAATCACACTTCTGGAAAGCCCCGTAGCCGCCTCCAACTGCCCGATGGAAAACCGCTCCCGCAGCTGTCGCAAGGCTTCGTCCCGCGATCCCTTGTCCAGCTCTCTTAGGGAGTCGATCTCCCGTTCCCGACAATATGCGTCCACCTGCGCCTTGACCTGCCGTGGGGTCAGCTTGCCGCTGGGACGGATGGTAAAATCCTGCTCCTCCCGCTCCTGATGGAAGGCAACAAACCCGCCGGGGAACCATTCCTCCCGCCGCACCGTGAAGGAATCCCCGCCGGAATAGCTGCTGTACGGGTACGCCCCAACCTCCTTGCACAGTCCCGCCCGCAGGGGCGCCTGATGGATATAACGCACCAAATGTGCTCCGTCCCCATCCTGCACAGGGGAGGCAAGGTACCGCCCCTCCGCCACGCTCCCCCGCCGGTGGTGCCGGCGGTTATACCAGCCTGCATAGCGGGTCAGCAGACGGCGGATCAGGTCAGGCAATGCCCCCTCCTGCTCTTCCTCCAAAAACAGCTGTATCTCATGGGGCAGCAAGCAGTAAGCATAAACCGCAAACCCCTCTGCACACAGCCTTAATTGAGAACAAAAATAAGAATACTCCTCCGCCGACCGGAACCCCGCCGATTCCAGCAGCCGGATCACCACATGATATTGCCCGTTGGGACTAACCCTTCTTGTCGGTCTGCTCAAAGCAGCCACCCCCATTTTTCATTCTTTTCTTTATTATACCAAATCCGCCGTCCGTTGTCAAGGAAGGAATCCGTCCCCAATCGTATCTTTTTTATTCCGCATATCCAAACAGCCCCCGCACGGAAACCTCTCCCGCACCTACCGTCCTGCGGCTGCCGTCCGGCAGCTCCACCACCAGCTCGCCGTTTTCGGTCACCTCCACCGCCCGGGCGGCATATTCCCCGGCAACCGAGCAAACCCGCACCTCCCGGTGTAAGGTCACGCACCGCTCCCGGTATTCCGCCATGGGGAACGCCCCCCGGAACAGCAGCTCCTCATACTCCTCCAGCCGATTGCAAACCGCCGCCGCCAATGCGTTCCGATCCCATGCCCGCCCGGTTGCCTGCCGCAGAGAAATCCCCTTTTGGGAAAGCTCCTCCGGGAATGCTTCCTGGTTCACGTTGATCCCGATCCCAATGACCACATGCACAATCCGCTCCGCCTCCGCCTGCATTTCTGCCAGAATCCCGCAAAGCTTCTTTCCCTCCAGCACAATGTCATTGGGCCATTTGATCATCGCATGCACCCCGGTTACGTCCTCAATCCCACGGCAAACCGCCAGCCCGGCACACAGGGTCAGCCCCATCACCTGCATCGGGGGTAGGGCGGGGTATTGGAGGACAGACATAAACAGCCCCTCCCCCATGGGTGAGTCCCACGTCCTGCCCAGCCGCCCTCTGCCCTGTAACTGCCGCTCCGCACAAAAAACCGCCCCGTCTCCCGCCTGACCGCTCTGCTCCCTCGCCCGGTCATTGGTGGAGGAAACCGTCGCCCCTATGTAAATTTCCCGCCCAACGGTGCGGGTGGTCAAATGGCGGGTGATGGCGGCAGCGTCCAAATACCCCCGCCGCAGCGCATACCCTCTCCCCGGAGCGGAGGTGATTTCATACCCCGCCTCCCGCAGACGGTTCACGTGCTTCCAAACCGCCGAGCGGCTCACCCCCATCTCCCGGCTCAGCGCCTGCCCGGAGCAGCCCTCCGGGGACTGCTGCAGCAAGGCAAGTAAACGTGCTTCAAGCTTCATTCTTTTCTCCTCCCTCCGGATATTCCACCTGCAGTAAGGTCAAGCCACAGGCGGGCATGAGCCGCCCTGCCTGCGACCGATCCTTCGCCGCTAAGAGAGCGGGAATACTGTCCTCCGCCCTCGTCCCTTCTCCGATCTCCACCAGCGTCCCCGCCAGAATCCGCACCATGTGATACAAAAATCCGTCCCCCGTTACCTGCAATTGCAGCTCCTGCCCCCGCCGGGTGAGCTTGCATGCATAGACGGTGCGCACCGTTGATTTTTTCGGCCGCTTCACAGCGCAAAAGGACTGGAAATCATGCCGCCCCACACAGGCAAGCACCGCCCGCTCCATGGCGTCTACCTGTAGCGCAGGGGAAACGCTTGTGAGAAAATGCCGCTCCATCACCGGCAGCCGCTCCCCCAAATACATCCGATAGCAGTAGGTTTTCCGCAAGGCGTTTAACCGGCTGTGGAACCGCAGCGGTACTTCCTCCGCCGCCACCAGTCGGATATCCTCCGGCAGATAGGCATTGCATGCCGTTAACATCTCCGTCGGGGTTTTCTCGGTTTCCGCCTTAAAATTGGCAGTCTGCCCCAGGGCGTGTACCCCTGCGTCCGTCCTGCCGGAGCCGCAGAGCGTTATGGGCTGCTCCAGCAGCCGGCTCAATACCCCCTCGATTTTCCCTGCAACCGTTTTCTCCGTGTTCCCCTGCCGCTGCCAGCCCCGGTACCGGGTTCCTTCATATTCTATGATCAGTTTAAAATTCCGCATCATTGCCCTCCGGTCAGCTTCTCCTTTTATCATATCACATTTTCCCCCGAAAATCAAGAGAACTCCCCCTCACCCCCGCACCGTAGGACAAAAAAATTTATTTTTTTCAAAAAAACCGTTGCATATTCGGCGAAATGTTGATAAAATATAAGGATAGGATATTGTGTACCAAGGAATTATTTCCGGGCAGAAGGGAGCGAGGAGATGGACAAATTTCATTTGGTTTCAAGCTATCAGCCTACCGGGGATCAGCCCCGGGCGATTGCGCAGCTGGCAGAGGGCGTGCTGCGGGGGGATCGGGGGCAGACCCTGCTGGGGGTCACAGGCTCGGGCAAAACCTTCACCATTGCCAACGTGATTGAAAAGGTCAACCGCCCCACCCTGGTGCTGGCGCATAATAAAACCCTTGCCGCCCAGCTCTGCTCGGAGTTCAAGGAGTTTTTTCCCGACAATGCGGTGGAGTTTTTTGTTTCCTATTATGATTACTATCAGCCGGAGGCATACCTCCCCCATACCGATACTTATATTGAAAAGGACGCTCAGATCAATGACGAGATTGACAAGCTCCGCCATTCCGCCACCGCCTCCCTGCTGGAGCGGCGGGATGTGATCATCGTGTCCAGCGTGTCCTGCATTTACGGCCTGGGCGACCCGGAGGATTATAAGAACCTGATCATCTCCCTCCGCCCGGGCATGACATTAGAGCGGGACGAGCTCCTCCGCCGGCTGGTGGAGGTGCAGTACGAGCGCAACGATATTAATTTTATCCGGAACAAATTCCGGGTACGGGGGGATACGGTGGAGATTTTCCCCTCCAACGCCACCGATACGGCGCTGCGGGTGGAATTTTTCGGAGACGAGATCGACCGGCTCACCGAAATCAACGTGATCACCGGCGAGGTAGTAGGGGTGTGTCATTACGCCGCCGTCTTTCCCGCCTCCCACTATGTCACCACCAAGGACAAAATGGAGCGTGCCATCCGCTCCATCCAAAACGAGCTGGAGCAGCGTCTGGAGGAGCTGAAGGGGGAGGATAAGCTGCTGGAAGCCCAGCGGCTGAAGCAGCGCACCAATTACGACCTGGAAATGCTTCAGGAGGTGGGCTTTTGCCAGGGGATTGAGAACTATTCCCGCCACATCAGCGGCCGCACCCCCGGCAGTGCCC
>CAKSSZ010000109.1 GCA_934489915.1 uncultured Clostridia bacterium
ACCTGGTTATGCGTTACCATTAAAATCGTCGTTTGATAGGTTTGATTAATCCGCTCAATCAGCCCCAAAATATCCTTTGAGGTTTGATAATCCAGCGCCCCCGTAGGCTCATCGCAAAGAAGAAGCTTCGGGTTTTTGATCAGCGCCCGCCCGATGGAACAGCGCTGCTGCTGTCCGCCGGAAAGCTCTTTGGGAAACCGATTTTGCAGCTCATACAACCCCAGTACGGAAAGGATTTCTCCCATCTCCAAGGGAGAGTCTGACAAATATTCCCCCACCTGAATATTTTCAAGCACGGTAAGGTTCGGCACCAGATTATAAAACTGAAATACAAATCCCAAATGATCCCGGCGAAACGCAGACAGCTGCTCCCCTTTTAAAGGAACGATATCCCGGCCGTCGATCCGGATACTGCCCCGATCTGCGCTGTCCAACCCGCCGATTACATTGAGAAGCGTTGATTTTCCGCTTCCGGAGGGACCCAAAATCGTACAGATTTCTCCTTGCTCCACCGTCATATGAACACCGTTCAGTACCGATACCTTCCCCAATCCTTCGCCAAAGCTCTTATATAAATCCGCTACCTCTAAGTACGCCATCCTTCTTCACCTCTTTGTTATATTACAGTTAGACAGAACTAACCAATCAGGAAAAAGAAAAGAGCATTTCACCACTCTTTTCTTCATTATAAGCCTCTATCATTGATTTGTCAAGCCTTTTCTTACAAAGAAAGCTGATGGTATGCGCAGCCAGATAAATTCTTCCAAAAAAATTCCGTTCCGGAAAGAATCAAATAGCCGTGCTCACTTCCCTCTTTCGGAATCGAAACAGAACCCGGGTTCAGGTAAAAATTGTCCTGCCCAAAGGGCTGCCATGCCGGAATGTGCGTATGCCCGTGCAGCAGAAGATCCCCAGGTTGCATGGGAGGCAGCGCATGCATATGAAACCGATGACCGTGGGTCGCATAGATCATCCGCTCCCCGACAGGCAACAGACAATAATCCCCCATCATAGGGAATTCCAGTACCATTTGATCCACTTCACTGTCACAATTGCCGCGCACGCAATAAATTTTCTCCTTCTCTTGGTTCAGCATTACCAGCACCTGCTTTGGGTCATATTCTGCCGGCAAATCATTCCGGGGGCCGTGATATAACAGATCGCCCAGCAAAAGAAGCCGATCCGCCCCCTCCCGCTCGGCCGCTTCCATCAATTTTCGGCAAAAGTATGCCGAACCATGTATATCAGACGCAATCAACCATTTCATGTCACATCTCTCCTTAATAAAAAAGTGCGGCGTACCGCACTTTCAAATGATCGAAAAAGTCGGTAAACCGCACTTTTTGATACGATTTATCATCAACCGCCCAAGTAAGCCTTTTTGATTTCATCGCTCTGTGCCAATTCCGCACCGGTACCGGACAGCTTGATTCTGCCGGATTCCAACACATATGCCCGATCCGCCACCTGAAGCGCCATTTCGGCGTTCTGCTCTACCAGCAAAATTGTCGTGCCGGATTGGTGCAGTTCTTTAATAATATCAAAAATCTGCTGTACTAAAATCGGCGCCAGCCCCATGGAAGGCTCGTCCATCATTAAAAGCTTGGGTCGGCTCATCAAAGCCCGCCCCATGGCAAGCATTTGCTGTTCACCGCCGGACAGGGTACCGGCAATCTGATTTTTCCGGTGCTTCAACCGGGGGAACCGGCGGAATACGTCCGCAATCCCCTCCTTGGTGTAGGAGCTATCCGTATAAGCGCCCATTTCCAGGTTTTCCTGTACGGTCATTTGCAAGAATACGTGCCGCCCTTCCGGCACATGTGCCAATCCCTTTGACACCAGACGGTAAGCATCCATGTGAGAAATATCTTCATCCATAAAGGTAATAAAGCCGGTTTTGGAACGAAGCAATCCGGAGATGGTTTTCAGGGTGGTAGATTTACCGGCGCCGTTTGCACCGATCAATGCTACAATTTCCCCCGGGTGTACTTCTAAGGAAACGTCCTGCAGGGTGTGAATTTGACCGTAATATACATTAATATGATCAACCTTGAGCATCCTGACCCGCCTCCTTTTTCTTTCCTAAATATGCTTCAATCACTGCCGGGTTTGCCTTAATTTCCTCCGGCGTTCCCTTAGCAATTACCTTACCGTGATCCAGCACACAAATTCCCTCGCAAATATTCATCACCAGGTTCATATCGTGTTCAATCAGCATAACTGCAATGTGAAAATTATCCCGAATCCGCCGAATATTTTCCATCAATTCGGCTGTTTCGGAAGGATTCATACCCGCCGCAGGTTCATCCAGCAGGATAATCCCCGGATGAGTCGCTAACGCACGGGCAATTTCCAGCCGCCGCTGTGCTCCATAGGGCAAGGAACCGGCCTCATGATCTGCCAGATCCTCCATATGGAAAAAGTGCAGCAGCTCCATCGCTTCCTCCCGAGATGCCTTTTCCGACTTCCGATAGCTGCCCAAATGGGTCACAGCAGAAAACAATCCCTGGTGAATAGAGTTATGCAGTCCGACTTTTACATTGTCCACCACAGACATCTGAGAAAACAAACGAATGTTTTGAAAGGTTCGGGCGATGCCCATACGGGTAACCTGTGCGGTTGATTTTCGGGCAGTAGACTTACCGTCCAGCATAATGGCGCCCCGGGTCGGCTGATACACATTGGTCAGCAGATTAAACACCGTGGTTTTCCCGGCTCCGTTGGGTCCGATCAAACCGGCAATTTCAGTTCTGCCTACCGTAAGCGTAAATTCATCCACCGCCGTCAAACCGCCAAAATCAATGCCCAAATGATGCGTCTCTAAAATCGGGGTTTTATCCACGTCCCTCTCCGGGACAATCCCCCGGCTTGGAACAGGTACCATCTTATCCATTTGAAGCCCCCCCTTGTTTTTTTGATTCCTGTCTACGGCGGGTAAACGCTTCAGACAGCTGTTCCCACATTCTCTTCCCCCGCTCGCTGTTAGTTGCCAGCATCACCAGAATCAATACAATAGCATAAATTAACATTCTGTAATCGGCAAAATCACGCAGCAGCTCGGGAAGCATATAGAGCAAAGAGGTTGCCACAATGGACCCCACAATATTGCCCATGCCGCCAAGTACAACGAATACCAACACCAAAATAGAAGTATTAAAATCAAATTTTTTCGCAGCAATGGTTGAAAAATTCATCGCATACAGCGCACCTGCCATTCCCGCCAATACCGCAGAAACAATAAACGCAGTCAGCTTATACCGGGTCACGCCGATCCCTACCGATTCCGCCGCAATTCTGTTATCACGAATCGCAGTAACTGCCCGTCCGGTCTTGCTGTTGATCAGATTTAACACCACAAACAACGTGAACAGGATCAAAAGAACTCCGGCACCGAAGGAGGCAATTTTGGTGATGCCGACAGCCCCCTGAGGACCGTTTAGAATCAATTTTCCATTTTGCATTCCCATGGCAGCTGCATCCTTCATGCTCATGTGCAATCCGTTTTGGTCAACGCCAACATACAAACAGTTAATAATATTTTTAATGATTTCACCGAAGGCAAGAGTCACAATTGCCAAATAATCCCCCCGCAGCCGCAGCACAGGGATCCCTACGATTAATCCGGCAATTCCGGCAAAAATACCGCCGATTACAATGGCAACCAACAGCCGCAAAGGAGCGGAAGGAATCGCTTCCTGAAGGCAAACTGCACTGATCACACCGGAAAAAGCGCCGACGCTCATAAAGCCTGCATGTCCCAGACTCAGCTCGCCTAAAAAACCAACCGTCAGATTTAACGAAATCGCCATAACAACATACGTGCAAATGGGCACCAACTGACCGCTGATAGAATGATTAATCATCCCTGAGGACTGCATGGGAAACAGAACCAGAAACGCAATCAGCACCAATCCGTAAGCCTTTAAATTTGTTTTGGTAAACCGATTCATCTTTTTTAATTTTTCCATGTTCACACCACCTCATACCTTTTCCGTTATTTTTTTGCCCAGCAAGCCGGTAGGCTTGACCAGCAAAACAATAATCAATACTGCAAACACAATTGCGTCCGATAATGCGGTGGAAATATAGGATTTGCTGAAAATTTCAATAATGCCAAGCAAAATACCGCCGATCATAGCACCAGGAATGGAACCGATTCCCCCAAACACCGCTGCGGTAAATGCCTTGATGCCGGGCATAGAACCGGTGGTAGGAATCAGTACCGGGTATGCCGAACAAAGGAGCACGCCGGCAATTGCCGCCAAAGCACTGCCGATTGCAAAGGTCATGGAGATGGTCACATTCACATTGATCCCCATCAGCTCTGCTGCGTCCTTATCCTCAGAAACCGCTCGCATCCCTTTTCCCATCTTGCTCTTTTTGGTAAACAGAGTTAAAAAGACCATAATCAGCACGCAGGCAATCACTGTAACAATTGATTCTGCCGTAATAATCAGGCTGCCGTTAAACAAAGAAAGGGAACCGAACGGCACAACAGAACTAAAGGTTTTCGGCGCACTGCCCCAAATCAAAAGAGCTGCATTCTGCAAAAAATAACTGACGCCGATCGCAGTAATCAACACAGCCAGAGAAGACGCCTTTCGAAGGGGTTTATATGCCAATCCTTCAATCAACACTCCAAGCACCGTGCATACTATCATCGCAATCAAGATAGAAACCCATGCCGGCAGATTCAAATAAACCGTGGAGCAAAAGGAAATATAGGCTCCCACCATAATCACGTCGCCATGTGCAAAATTCAACATTTTTGCAATCCCGTACACCATTGTGTACCCAAGTGCGATGATGGCATATACGCTGCCGAGACTAATTCCGTTGATGATATTAGAAAGTAAAGTCATTGACGCACACCTCAATCCATTTGTAATAGAACGGGAAGCCCGGTCTGAATTTTAAAAACGAAAAGGAAGGGCGGCAATTTTGAAAAAGCCGCCACTTCTCTTCTTGTTTTGCTCTTATATTGCCTTACATTCCTACATAAACGCCATTTTTGATTACCATACCCTTAGGCGCTTTGGAAACTTCACCGGAATCCTTCCAGGTCATATCGGTACCGGTCAGACCGTTGATCTTAAAGGAAGGAGAAGTGAATTCCGCAATCAGCTTATCGCAAATATCAGAAGCGCTCATGTCCGCAGTAATCCCTTGGTTCTGGCAAGCCTGATACAGAGCCATAATGGTATCATATCCGTCAGCCGCAAACTGATTGGGAACCTCGTTATACTTTTCTTTGTACTTCGTAACAAAAGCCTTGGTAGCCTCATCTTCTGCGTCAGCAGTGAAAGGAGTCAGCAGCATAACACCTTCTGCTAAGGAGGTATCAAAGTTGTCCAGCGTCAAAATACCGTCCATGCCGTCCACGCCGAAAAACTTCGGCTCATACTTCATTTTTGCTGCCTGCTGCAGAATCATGGAAGCGGGCGTGTAATAAATGGGCAGGAACACCAGATCAGCTTCTGCCGACTTAATTTCGTTCAACTGAGAAGTAAAGTCGTTCGCAGAATCGTCTGTAAAGGTCTTCACGCAAACAATATCCAAGCCCAGCTTTTCTGCTTCTGCCTGGAATTTTTGATAAATTCCGGTAGAATATGCATCAGAGTTATTGTAAATTACAGCAATTTTGCTGCCTAAGCTCTGCTCCTTGATATAT
>CAKSSZ010000110.1 GCA_934489915.1 uncultured Clostridia bacterium
TCTCCTGGCAGCAGTATTCCAGCCAAAGAGCATTGGGCGTTGCGGCAATCACCTGCAAAGAAGCGCTCATCAAAATACCCGTTTTAAAGGCGTGAGGAATCACCGGAATCTTATGCAAGTAAGCCATATCAATCACCTTTTTGGCAATGGTGATACCGCCGCAGCGGCTGATGTCAGGCTGAATAATATCAATGCCGCAACCGGCGATCAGCTCGTTAAATTCAAACATGGTGCCTACTTCTTCCCCGGCGGAAATTCTCATATTTACGCTTTGGCATAACCGCTTATAGGCTTCTAAATCGTCGGGCTTAAAGGGTTCTTCTACCCAATATACATTTTCCTGCTCAAAAGCATTGCACAGGCGAATGGCAGTTTTCACGTCCCGCCATACCATGCCGATATCAATCATCAGCTGGGGCTTGTCTCCCATAGCTTTGCGGCATTGGTGCACCAGCTCCAGATCCCGCCGGTCAGATTGTCCCAGCGCTCCCCATCCAAACTTAATCCCGGTGTAGCCCTGAGGCAGATAGGTATCTGCAATCCGTTTGATTTCATCCTCGTTATCCGGCATTAACACGCTGCAATAAGCGGGAATCTTATCCCGAAAAGCGCCGCCTAACAGCTTATGCACCGGCAAACCCAGTTTTTTCCCCAAAATGTCCCAGATAGCCATATCAATTCCGCTCATGGCATGAATAGCAACGCTGCGCCGACCGTAATAATAGCACAGCTCGTACATTTTGTACCAGATTTTTTCCACGTCAAAGGGGTCTTCCCCAACCACCACATCCCGCAATCCCATGCAGACCATGTGAGAGGTTTTGGCTTCCACAATTGCTTTGACCACATAAGGGGAGGAATCCACCTCGCCGATCCCGGTAATGCCTTCATCGGTCATGACCTGAATCACAACCGTATCCTGGCTGCCATCGCCGATGATGCTGATCTCCGGCTGTTTCACAATTGTTGCTTTTACATCTGTAATAATCATTGTTCTGCTCCTATTCTATGGTAATGGATTTTATCACACCGTATCCCGTGCCGCCCCGAGGGGTGGTGTTGGGGTAATCAGCGTTTACTTTCATGTGGACTTCACGGGTGAGAGCGGTCGGGTCTGTCACCTGCTCTCCGGCAAACCGAATGTTTCTAAAATGCAGGTCGTCCGCCGTACAAATCGCATCCGGGTCAAATACCTCTCCCCATTTTTCAGGATCTTCCGAGCCGTTCTTCCAAACCGCCGAAAGGGGTCCCACATTCATCAGGCAAACATCCAGCGCACGGCATTCTTCCAAGGTGTTGTCTACCGAAATATCCTCTAAATACAGTCCCTTCACATCGGCACAAACCTCAACCATACTCTTGACCGGCAATCCATTCAAGCCCTCCGAGGTCACCCGCAGGAAGGAAATATCCTTCAAATGTACATCTTCAATCACACCCACCGTACCGGACACATCATGAATCCCGCAGATGGCGTTTGCAATATTAGGCTGAGCATATAATTTAAAGGTATAAATGCCGGAAATATGCTCCAATACGCAGCTGCGGATGTCGCAATCCACCTTTTCGCCGTTCTTAAACAGCTTTTGCCCCGGCAGCAGCCGCAGCTCATTGTTGTTGCTTTTCACATCTTCTACCACAACGTGGTCAATGGTGCCGAAGGTGATGGCTGAGGTATACCAATCCCAAGCGTTTAACGCCACCATATCGTCTCCCATATTTTCACCGGTCAGCTGACGGATAACTCCATAACTTGCCGGCCCGTTCACATGTACCCCATCCTTATGCTGCTCCAAAAAATGAATTCGTTCCACGGTAAAGTCCTTGCAGTCACTCAGCTGAATTCCATAGGAAACAGAATCCCAGATGGTCAAATCCAAAACCGCCGACTGCTCTACGCAGCAAAAAATAATGTTCCCTAAGGCGCCCTGTACCGAATTTTCCCGGTCAACGCCGGCACGTACCTGATCAGAGGTTTTCCAAACGCCCCCCCGAACGCTGATGTTCCGATCCCGCACACCGTCGGGCATATGCTCTGCGCCGGACTGAATATGTTCGTTGCGTACCAAACAAGCATAATTCCCTTCACATTGGGTAATCACCTGGTTTTTTGCCACCTTCAAGTGGTGATTGGATCGCAAAATAATTGGTTCATCCAGTAAGATCGGCTTTCCCGTATCCGGAATTTCCACCGATTCATGCGCCTCTAACGCATTCTGAATCGCCGCTCTCGTAATCTCCCCGGAAAGCAGAAACCATTCTTCTTTTTGTTTCACCGGGACAATCGCCGATAAAATCTCCTGTTTTAATCCATTCATAGCTCTCTATTCCTTTCTGAATTTTTTCACAGATAACAATCTGGCTTCCTCAATATGCGATGCCAGCTCTTCAATGGCTCGGCTGTCCCCATTGAACAACCGCCGGGCAATTTTTAAATGACGGTCTGTAAAAAACACAGCTAAATCGCCGGAAACCAATAAGTTTACTGAAAACAGCTCTCTCATTAAAGGATGAAAGGTATGCCAGGTCTGCATCAGCGCTTTGTTCCCGCTTAAGGAAACCAAGGCAGCGTGGAAAGCCTCATCCGAATCGAAAAAGCCCTCGGATGAATCCGTTTCCGCCTGATCCAACACCTTCAGCAACGGAGAAATGTCATGGGTTGCGTGCTTTAAAAACTGTTCTGCGGCGCTGCATTCCACATAGGAACGAAGCCTGTATAAATTGTTTACATCCTCCTCTGTCAGCAAAGAAATGTTTTTGGTTCCGTTGGCATGGAGAGTTACCAGTCCCTCCTGCTCCAACACAGCCAATGCCCCCCGTAAAGCTGCCCGGCTGCAAGAATAAGCCTGGGCAAACGCAATCTCCGTAACCGGTGCGCCGTCCTCCAGCGTTCCCATTACAATATCCCGCCTGAGCGCCTGCAGCACCGGCTGAACCGTGCCGCTCCGTTTTACTGTATTTCTCATTTCTAATCCCCTTCTTTCGCATTGCTCTATCTTTATTATACCGCAGCTTTTTTCAATTGTCAACAATTTTTAAAAATTGTTGACAATTTTTTTTGCAACAAAATAAAGCTTGCTTTTTCCGGGAAAATCCTGTATAATAGAATGGAACTGACAATGTGCATTTATAGGAAAGGGGAGACTGACGTTTGAAGCATTTATTAAGCTGTGTGCGCCGCTGCATGGAGGATTATGCTATGATTCAGCCCGGCGACCGGGTTGCCGTAGGAGTATCCGGCGGGAAGGATTCTTTGGTATTGCTCTGCGCACTGGCACGGCTGCGTACCTTCTACCCCATCCCCTTTGAAGTAGAAGCAATCACGTTGGATATGGGCTTTCCGGGATGTGATTTTTCCGGAATTCAGGCATTGTGTGACCGGTTGGAGGTTCCCTATACCGTCATTCAAACAGACATTGCTCCCGTGATTTTTGATATTCGCAAGGAGGATAACCCCTGTTCCCTCTGTGCTAAAATGCGCCGGGGGGCGCTCCATGACGCCGCTCTGCAAAAAAATTGCAGAACCGTTGCTTTGGGGCATCATTTTGACGATACGGTAGAAACCTTTTTCCTCAGTCTCTTTTACGAGGGGCGCATCAATTGTTACTCGCCCGTCACCTATCTGGATCGGAAGGGGATCACCCTCATCCGCCCCATGCTATACATGAAGGAACAGGAAATCATACGTTTAAAAAATAAAAATGAACTGCCCGTGGTACACAATCCCTGCACGGCAGACGGGTACACTAAGCGGCAGTATATCAAAGAAATGCTGGCAAAGCTGGAAGGGGAAAATCCGGGGCTGCGGGATCGGCTCTTTGGTGCCGTTCAACGCTCCGCCCTCCCCGGCTGGCAGCCTGTCAGAATAGAAAAAAGGAGGAAATCCCATGAAGGTTAAAAAAGCCGTCATCCCTGCTGCGGGGTTAGGAACCCGCTTTTTACCCGCCACTAAGGCGCAGCCCAAAGAAATGCTGCCCATTGTGGACAAGCCTACCATCCAGTATATTATTGAGGAAGCGGTACAGTCCGGCATTGAAGACATTATCATTGTGACCGGCCGCAGCAAGCGTGCCATAGAAGATCATTTTGACAAATCCTATGAACTGGAGGCGGAGCTGTCCAAAGGGCATAAAGAAGAATTGCTGAAAATTGTGCAGGATATTTCCCACATGGCAAATATTTATTATATTCGTCAAAAGGAACCCTTGGGGCTGGGGCATGCCATCCATTGCGCCAAAACCTTTGTAGGGGATGAGCCTTTCGCCGTATTGCTGGGAGACGATGTGGTAGACGCCCCTCAAAAGCCCTGCTTAAAACAAATGATGGAGGTATTTGATCAGTATCAAACCTCTATATTAGGAGTACAAACCGTACCAAAGCAGGAAACAAACAAATACGGTATCATAGCCGGTCAGCCCGTGGCGGAGCGGATTTATAAGGTGGATACCATGGTGGAAAAACCTCCCGTGGAGGAAGCCCCTTCCAATGTGGCCATTTTGGGACGGTACATCATCACCCCCGGTATCTTTAATGCATTGGAACAAACGACCCCCGGCAGCGGCGGGGAAATCCAGCTGACAGACGCCCTCCTCCGCCTGGGCAAAAAAGAGTGTATCTATGCCTATGACTTTATCGGCAGACGGTATGACGTAGGAAATAAAGAAGGCTTTTTGGAAGCCACCGTAGAATTCGCTTTAAAGCGGGAGGATTTGCGGGAAGAATTCTTAGCGTATCTCAAACAATTAAAATTATAAAAACAATGAGTTGAGCCTTTCCGGTTCAACTCATTGTTTTATCACCGTATGAAAAATCTAAAAAAATGTTGAAAAAAAGATTGACTTTTTTTCTTGGGTGTGATATAATGGTTAAGCATTGTTGAGATAGGGGTATAGCTCAGTTGGTAGAGCAGTGGTCTCCAAAACCACGTGCCGAGGGTTCAAATCCTTCTGCCCCTGCCAAAAATAAAGACATCGGCAAAAGCTGGTGTCTTTGTTTTTTACAAAAATGGTTGAACCCGAGGCACGTGGAACGTGCCGGGCATCGCCGCTCTGCGCTGCCGGTGGCAGAATAAGCAGGGCGGCAATGGCGCAGCGGTCAAAATTTGGAGCGGAGCGAAAACAAATTTTGGGTACCGCAGGGGTTGCTTGCAACTTCAAATCCTTCTGCCCCTACAAAAAAGGCACCGGCTTTTACCGGCGCCTTTTCTTGCTCATGCCTACAGCACAATTTTTCTATCATTCTGCCTTTTTGGATCCAAGCAAAGTTAGCTTTGCTCCCTTCCTGCTTATCCCACCTGTGTCCCGCACTGTTCCGCCTTACGGACATAAGTAGGCACTACTTTTTCCAACTCACATTTGATATATTCTACGTCATCGCTTTCCGCTACCACGCGTAACTTTTCCAGCATTTGATGAAGCTCTTCCCGTTCAAATTCCAGCGGCTTACCAATGAAAATTTTCTCGTGGGTGGTTTTCGTCAAGCCTTCTTCATTCATCAGCAGCTCTTCATATAGCTTTTCCCCCGGACGCAAACCGCAAAATTCAATGGGAATATCGATTTCAGGCCGATACCCGGACAACCGAATCAGATTCTTTGCCAGATCATAAATTTTCACCGGCTCTCCCATATCCAACACAAAGATCTCGCCTCCTTTGGCATATCC
>CAKSSZ010000111.1 GCA_934489915.1 uncultured Clostridia bacterium
CCCCAAAAGACCCCATAGAATACCCGTTCCCGTAGATGGTACAGTTTTGGAAGGTCACGTCATAATCCTCTTCCGGCTGCACGGTTGCGGTCACAAAAACGGTTGCACCGTTTACGGTTTTCCCGTTCAGCGCCGCCACATCCTCCCCGGTGCCGATGATCACCACCGCTGCGGAAATCTGGCTTAACACCTGCTCCATTCTGCCCAATTCATTCCCCACAGTGGAGAGCAGTGCCGTCATGTCGTTGTACTGGTCGCTCCCTGCCGGCTCCGCCTGGTTCCCCAAGCCCTCCAGGGTTTCAAAATAAAGCAGTCCCGAGGTGAGCACATCCCCCTCCCCGTTTAAAAGCGCAACCTGGAGCTTTGTCTCCCCGGGCTGGGGATAAAAGGTGTTGGGCAAGGTGAATTCCGCCTCGTTGCCCTTCATCACCGCCGCAACCGACCCTGCCGTTCCGTCCCGCAGAGTTCCGTAAAGCTCCGCCGCCTGTGCCGCATACGGCTCTCCCCGCAGGAAAAAGGTCAGCTTTACGGTGTTGCCCACGTCCCCGGTAAACAGAGGGGGCTGAAAGCTCACCTCAATCCCCCGGGACAGTTCAATCTGTGCTTCATATTTTGCCATATGGCCGCCTCCTCAACAAAAATAGATTTGCAGTGCAATATCCCGTCCGCCGCCCTGGTACCAAAGCTCCACCGAGGTACCCTGCTGCTTAAAATAAAAGGTGTTGTTCCCGACCGTCAGGCTCTTTTCCAGATAAATGCAGTCGGTGCCGTAATAGACGGCAGGCGCTGCGTCCTCCGGCTGGAACACGCCCCAATATTTAAACAAATTGCTGTTCTCCTCTAACTTGCCCCATGCCAAAAGCCGCTTATCTCCCACGTTTTCTGCATCGTCAAACAAGCAAATCATGCCGCACTCGTGCTTTAAATCAAAGGTGGCAACCAGTGTGTCGGAGGAGGCGCTGTTCCAGTGCTTGTGATGGATCACCCGCTCGTACACATTCCCGCCGTAGCCTGCGATCTTGCTTTTGGCAAAGCTCCGCTTGTCTTTCAAGCCCCCTGCCCGGTATTCTGCCAGCGGCACATCCGCCGCCGACGGTGCGGTCTCGGAGCTGACCGGCCACCCCGCCCCCGTATTCGGATCCTTTTTCATATAAATATAAGGAAGCTTTTCCAGCAAAACGCCGTTTTCATCCACCGTGACGGAGGAGCCGTCTGAAAAATAAGCCACCCCCGGCAGGATTTTAATTTGACTGCCGCTCACTGTCGCCCGGCAGGAATCCGCCTTGTTTTCCACCCCTGCGTTGGTGAGCGCCCCCACAATCCCGTTTAAGTCGCTGTAGCTCCCCACCCCCGCCGAAGTGAAATTCGCCACAATTCCGTTCACATCCGCCGCTCCGTATAACGCGTCGTCCTCAAATTGATAGGTAAAGCCCATGCTCATTCCTCCTCTTCCTCTGCCCGGTCGTCGGTAAAGACCGGCTGTATCTGCTCTGTGCCGCCTTCATAGCTGATGTTGATTTCTCCGATCCGCCGCCGGTAGCAAAACACCTTTCCGCCGGATTCATACTGCACCCGCACCACATCTCCTAAGGCATAGTCCGTCCCGTAGGTCAGGCTGCAAACCTGAGCGGTGATGGCGTCACTGCGCTCCTTGGTCAGCAGGCTGTCCGCCGCCTCAGAAGCAGAACCGCCCCCCAAGCGTTCCTCCCACCGGAGCATCCCGGTCTGGGTGACCCCTTCCCGGCTCACGTGATCCCACACCGGCTCCAGACGGGTCGTCCGTCGATAATAGCCGTCCGCTCCGCATAAGAGATAGTCCCCCGATTCAAAGGTGACCGTCCCCACCTTGCCCCCCTCGGACACACGGTAATAGCAGTATTTTTGCTGGGGGTAGGCAGCGGTCAGACTGATGGGCGGCTGATTTTCCGCTGCGTTCCAGTCCCCCTTGTCCTCCATGTCCCGCTCATACCAGCCGTCGGTGGCGTAATCTAAGCAGTCCCGGTTGATCTCCGTATCGTATCCGTTCCGGTTGCCCTCGGAGATCAGCAAGGAAAGCTCCCGCCCGGCGTAAATCTCCAGCCGCCACTCCCGCTTGCTCCGGTCAAAGACCATCCGGTGCCCCGCATGGTCCCCCCGGACGCACAAATCCCGGATCACCTTATCAGACGGGTTGCGGGTGTTCCTCCAAAAATCCCCCACCGTCCGATCCAGGGGGCAGGATAGGGTCATGTTGGTCACCGGGTAATAGGAATTTTCCAGGAACGCCTCGTTGACCACATGGCTGATCAGACCGGAAAGAGTACGAACTCCCTCCGTCCCTAAATTTTCCGACCGGAATGCCGCCACCGTCCGTTTGGACAGCAGCCAGTTGAGGGTACGGCCGTACACCACCGTCTCCCGTCCTGCCTGCACCCCGGTCACAACCGCCTGCTTTTCCCCCTGCACTGCTACCAGATAGGGGTGGGTGAGCGTCAGCGCCGTGACCGGGCTTTCCTTCGGAAAGTGGGCTTCAAAGGTGCCGATCCCGTTATATTTGACGTTCCAGTTCACGGCGGCTGCGTCGTTTTGGATGGCAAGCAGGGAAAAGGAAAAGCTGTAAAACCGAATGTCCTCCATCACTCCATCGCCTCCAAATATTGATTGTAAAACCGGCAGGAGATTATCAGCCGCTCCCCGTCCCCGTTGCTGCATGCCTGGAGCAGATTGCTCCCCTCCGTCAGCTGAAAGTCGGATAAGTAGCTGTCGTCGGACAAGGTATCCAGCAGGCTTTCCCCCGCTCCGTTGGTAATCCGCCGGTGGGGAATGTCAACGGTCACCGTCTCCCCCGCCTTGGTCTGATAATGCAGGGTGAACGCCTGCCCGGTGGTGCAGTTTTTGACAGAAATCCCGTTGCCGGACGTCACCGTCCCGCCCAAATTATGAATCAGGATCACCGGCTCTGCGGGTACGTCCCCCCGATTTTCCACCAGGTTGCTCTGCACCAGTCGGGACAGGGGCTTTTTTGCGCTGCCAAAGTAAGCCGCATGGGCGCCGCTCATACAGTTGACCCGATGGTAAATGGCAGCCTCGCAGGGGGTGGGATCCTGCCAATACGGGCTGTCGCACTCTAACTGCATGGTAAAGGTTTTCAGCCGCCCCTTTCCAAAGGTCGGGGCAAAGGAGGTGCACCGTGCCACGCATTGCCGCTCCCTGCCGCCGAAGAGAACCGTCACCGTCACCGGCCAGGACAGCACCCGGGTCAGCTCCCGCACCCGCCGTGCCGCCTGCGCCCCGGTAATATCCCCCGCCAGCGTAACGGTGCGGTAATTGCGCAGGGCAGACAGGGTGGTTCTGCCCTCCTGGCCTGCATATTGCACCGTGTCCAGCGTCACCGTCGGCAGTCCCATGCCTTCTATGGCAGTGATACGAATTTCCTCCGTCCCTCCTCCTGCCATTGTGATTACGCCCCATTGATTTTCCAGCCGTAGCTTCATTTAAATCCCCCTCATCCGATTCAGCGTTTGCTGTCCTCTGGCCGCTGCAAGCTGCTCCGCCACCGTTGCATTGCTGGCATAAAAATTGTAGGTGTCTCCTGAGGAAACCCCCGCCCCGGCTCCCGCCGGTGCGGGAGTTACCCCCATTGCCGACCAGAAGGCGTCCGACAGCGCCGCCCCCATTTCAGAAATTTTACTGAGCGCACCCTCCACCAAAGACCCTGCCGTCAGCTGACCGATCTGGTAGCCCTCGGAGGGCAGCTGGCCGAATTGTTCCCGGAACTGCCGGCTCACCGCCTCCCAGCTGGATTTTGCCGTCGCCTCCAATGCCGCTGCCGCCCGCTGCTGCTCCTCCAGTCCAAATAAATCCTTGGCGTACCGCTCCGATTTTTGGTCATATTCCCTGCGGTTGGTCAGGAGCCGCTGCCAGGCGTTATCGTCCAGGGCGATCAGCTTTTCCGCCCAGACAATCGCCTCGTCCAAGTCCATATCCCGTGCCTCCTGAAAAATGGCAAGAGCCGTTTCATCATCCCCGGCACGTGCCTTCAAGGCGCTTAAATGCTCATAATACCGGTCAATCATGCTGTTGGCGGCCTGGTAATCGTTCACCCGCAGGGAGGTGGTTTTTTCCCCGTCCTGCCCCTTGGTTTCCAGCTGCAAAATGGGGCTGTTGTAAGCCGCCAGTTTTTTCTTGCCCTCGCCGATGGCCTTTTCCGCCGCCTGCTGAAGCTTTTGGGTGTAGCTGAGAATCTGGGAGGTGTAGCTGTTCCAGTCCTCCGACCCGCTCTCTAAATAGGTATCCCGCAGCCGGGTCAAGCGGTCATAATAAACCTCCTCGGACATAAGACCGTTGTCATGGAACCACTTTAACTCCTGGAACTGCTGCTTTACGCCCTTTTGCTGATAATCCAGCAGCTTTTTGGTATATTCCGCCCAAAGCTTGCTGCTTTGGGAAAAGTGAGCGTCCCGGTATTCCTGAATTTTTTTGTAATATTCCGCCTCGCTCAGCACTCCCAGATCCCGCTGGAGATTTAAGGTATCCAGCATAGCGGAGGCGGCTTTTTTCACCTCGTCGCTGTTTTCCTCAATGCCTACCGCCACCCCTCGAGCGATCATGGCGCCTACCTCATCCCGGAACCTTCGGGAAGGGGAATGAATGTCCAGCGCCGCCTTGGCAGCGGATAACGCCGCAGCAGCCATCCGAGCCGCCGCAGCCGCAGCCGAGCCGATGGAGCCGGCAATGCCCCGCACAAATCCCGCCACCATCTGCACCCCTGCGGAAAAGAGGGTATTGCCGTTGAGCTTGTGGGCAAACTCCGCCTTGATGGCATTGCAGTGCGCCTCCACTTGATTGAGCGCCGCCGTAACGCCGGTGTTCATCCCGATCAGAACCCCCGTCATCAAAGCGATCCCTGCCGCCGCAAGCTGGGTGGGGCTTAGCTTTTGCGTAAACATGGAAATCACCATATCGCAGCAGGCGGCGGTTCGTTCCTGCACCGAGCCGCTGCCCTGGGTGACCCCGTCGCCTAAGCCCAGCAGTAACGCCGCCCCTGTGGAGATCAGCCCCGTTGCCGGCAGCCCCTGGGCAATGCTTGATAAAATCACGGTGCAGATGTTTTGTACGCCGCCGATCAGCTCGCCCATCTCTCCGTTCATGCCCGCCGCCAGACTCGCCATCAGGTCGCTGCCCGTCTGGCTCAGATCCGGGAGATGGGCAATCGAGTCGGAAATCAGCCCGCCTAAATCCGGCAGGCTATCCGCTGCCTGCAGCAGTTTTTCGCTCAGTCCTTCCAGGCCTGACGTAACGCCGCTTGTGTCAAGCGTGGTGTCAAAGCATAATGTTCCGTCTGCCATATCTCTTGTTCACCCTTTCTATTTTTTTGCGCCGTCCTACCGATTGTGCTTGCATGGGTTTTGTTTTTCGTTTCTTTGAAGTCCTGCCATATAGAGTCCGCATTATTAAAATGTTTCTCCGCCTTGCCCCCGCTCCCAGGCTGCCTGTTCCGCTCCTGTCTTTGGTTTTGAGCCATGCTGTTTTAGTTGGTTCTCACAACTATTGATGAAGTTTTTACAAACTTGTAGGTTCTTCAATTATTTTTATCAGGGGGGAATCCCCCCCTGTCCCCCCTTCTCGGCTGTACTGCGAAAAAGGATGTCTGTAAGCCCGATTGCCGCCCCTCCGGC
>CAKSSZ010000112.1 GCA_934489915.1 uncultured Clostridia bacterium
GTCCAGCGGCTGGCAAATACCGCAGGGTATTCCGTCTGCCGCTTTTTCCCTTGCAATCTTACAGCGGCACACTGCACCTCCGGGCACTTTTCCATCCGTCCGTACTGGAGAAAGGGGCGGCCAAGGTGCGCACGCATCCCGCACAACTCTTTTAAAAACCGTTTGGTCGTTACCTGGTTGGGTCCCGGCTGCAGCCAGGAAGGCCCCCACCCAAAATGAATTTCTCCGCCGGATTTTAACACCACTGTCAGCATATCCCCCGCCGTAAAGGAATAAGCAAGGCGCAAATTCAAAAAGTCAGGGTGATCCTCTCCGGTAAATTCATTTCCGATAGCGCACTGGTTCCCCATAAAATTCATGGAATATTCATGAAACACAAACTGGAAGGCAGGCACCGCCCGCCCCCGGGAAATACCGGTAAAGCCCAGCAAGCCCATAGGCCAGACATAACGCTGATCGTTGGTTTTTAACTCATCCAGAAAACAATCGGACGGGGAGCTTTCCGCACCCAGCAAGCAATTGGGATTTTTCTCTTTCATGATCTCCATAATTTCCCGGTAGATCCGCTGCATGGCATGGGTGCTCCACACTCCCCGCACCGGCGGATGACCGTGTTCCTTACTATAGCACAAATCCGGGGCACCGCCTAAATTCTGATCGAAATACTGTAAATAATCCACACCGCTTTCTGCAATTTGAGAAATCTGGTCATAGGTCATCTGCCGCGTTCCTTCACAAGCTGGGCATAAATGATACCCGGAACGCACCGAACGGACGCACCGTTCTTCATCCGGGCTGCCGTCCGGCTTTGTACATAAAATCCGATCAATTCCGTTTTCCTTGCGGTAATCGGTCATGTCGTATTCCGGGCAAAATGCGCTCTGATCCGTCCAGTTAATGCCGCTGGCATAAAGTCCCACGTACTGACCGTCCGCATGCATTTCTTTCACAAATTCCTCAAACCCGTCGGCTCCTCCGTAAGGCGGCCAAACAAAAGGAGGGCACCAAGGGGCAGACCCTTCCCAGTTCATCAGCAGCGCCATCACATTCTGCCCCAACTCCTCACGCAGCTCGTCCATATACTTTTTGCCGTTCCGGTACGGAAAATATTCATTGGGTCCGAAATAATCCAAGCCTACAAGGCTGCGTACCGGGTAAATCACAATCAGGGGGGACTCCCGGTACCATTGGGGAGCGCCTTTCCAATCCCGGCACTTCTCCGGCAGCGGAAAGGCAGAGTTTTCGGCAAAGCTGCGGTACAAGCGGCAGCAATCCTGCCAATCCCCGCAAAACGGGCGTAACACAGAATATTCTTTCTTTTCAAACCGTTCTCCGGGGGCGATTGCAACAAAGCTCTTGATTTCCAGCTCCAACTCCTCGCCCGCCGGTTTGCAATCAATACTTTTCGGAGTGCACTCCACATCCTCGCAGCCAAAATACAGCCCGCCTTCTTCGTCATAATATCCCAAAAACTGCATGTTAATCAAGCCGGGATACCGCTTTTCATCCTGGCTTGGCTCTACCTCTTCAATCACAACGCCCTCGCAATAGGGCAGGAATACCCGGCTGTTTCCTCCCCGGCCGAGCAAATCATTTTTTATTTTTATGTAAGGGAACTGCACCGCTTCCAGATAACAGTCGGTTTGATTTTCTACGGTAAGGTCAAAGAAAATTCCCTCCGGCCGACGGCGAATCACCGCCTCGGCAGAAAGAGCTTCATATCCCGCAAAGCCGGAAAATAAAATCCTCTGCGCATCGTCTTCCTCCTGCTCGCTGACCGCAAGGCAATCCCGTGAGGTCAAAATTTTTTCCTCTCCATCCCCGGTTCTCAAAAACAGGGCAAGCAGACTTTGCGGAGCTGACAGCAGCTCTCTCCCCCCCAAGCTTAAGCCGGTTATCATTCCCGACCGACTGGTAATTTGAATCATAACATCCATTCTCCTTTCCTCATTCCAAACAATGCGTAAAACTGTGTCATGCCCTGCCGGCACAACGCACATCAGGGGAAGGAACTTCCTTCCCCCGATCCATTTTACAGGTTGAACCATCTCTACTCATATAATAAGGTAGGATGAATCCTATCCTCCATCTTCAGCTTCTTACCTTCACATATTCCGCCATGGCAGAAGCGGCGTGCATATTCCCCTGCTGCGCCAAGACGTTCAAACGGTAAAACAATGCCCGAGCGCATTTTATGCTTTTCGAATCAATGTCTCCCACATAGTTTTGACGAAGCCAAGATTTTGGAACAGCGTCCATGCCGCCATAGCTCCAAAACATGTTCCCTGCAACACCCAACGACCAGGGATAGCCCTTAGCTGCGTAAAACAAAATCAAAAAGACTGCCATTTCTCCTAATATATTCTTATAATTAATATCATCCTTATTTTCATAAAGCTTTTCCCAATCGCTGCTGCCGCCCACATCCGGCACCTGAGTCATCGCATACAAATTGTAGGCTAAGGTTTCCTGTAGATGATCGGATAAATCCGAGCGAAAGATCATATGCTTTTTAATATAATCAATAGCGTCTACCATGCTGCACCCCCGTTCCCGGGCGATGGCATAATACAGATCGGCCTTTTCCTGGCTGCGCGGGGTATCTGCACTCAATCCATGCTCATACATGATTGCAAGCAGCGCCGGCGCCGCAGGATCCCCCCGTTCAGAGGATAACCGCAGCAGCAGCTCCGACGGAACATGCTCCTTTCGGATACTCTTAGGCAGCTCATCCCGATACATCTCATAATAATCGGAATACATCAGATACAGGCTACAACTGACACTAAACTGATTTCCAAAAGGCAAATCTTCATCCTCATAAAAATATCCCGACATTCCCTTCATCGCCGCATAACGCATGGAAACCGGGGAGGTGCGATTTAAATATTCCTCAATCGGTCTTTTCTCCTTTTTCCCAAACAAAAACATACTGTACCGCTCCTTTTCTTTTTGATAATGGGCTGGCATATGCCGCACCCTCTGTGGAATCTTTCTTCCGTTGCAGCAATTTTTTAATACTGCGACCAAAAGTTTAATTTCTCATAAAACGCTGCTTCCTCGGCTGCTTTCCTGGTACGGGTCGCCTCATCTGCCACCTCGGAAACACGCTGCATTACCGCATGCTGGAATGCCGCTTCGTTAGCTTCCCGCCGCAAATCGGAAGCAACCTGCCGATCCATCGCAGCCTGCAATTTCTGATTTTGCTCCCGTGCCAGCGAGACCATTTCCTCCCGGTACTGCTCCTCGTGATACAGGCTGATGGCTTGAGACAAGGTATCAGCCCGGTTATTCATTAAATAGGAAAGAAGCAAGCCCGGAATCCCGCCTAATCGATAATCCGGCGGAAGAACATGCAGCACCAGCAAATCCCGATATTTTTCGATAAACTGCTTTCCTAAGGCAAGTCTCTCCTCATTTTCAGCCCGCAGCTGCTCTATTGTACGGTTCACATCCTGCACCCGCTGTTCTTCCTGCCGGCAAGCTTCTTCCCATGCTGCTTTTCTTTGGGGAGCTTCTGCCAGCCACCGCTCATACTCACGTTTTTTCTGTCCAAACCTTCCGGATAAACCGCTTGGCTTTTCCTTGGTAGGTAACGGAATAGAACGGCGCTTGGCCTCCTGTTCCAATGCAAAAATCCGCCGCTCTGTCTGTTCCTTGCACCGATTCAAGTTTAAGATGGCTCGCTCTAACTGATCCACCCGCTGCAAATACTCCATCAAAGTCAATTTATTCACAGTAGCGCCGTTATAAACCTGAAATTCCGGCCAATCCGCCATACATACTCCCTCTTCCTGCTCTTTTTTTCTATTATACTATAAACTTCGTAAAAATTCAAGGATTTTCTTCCAGCGAAAAAGAATTTATTTCGTAATGATTTCCTTGCAAAGAGTGAAAAGTTGTGCTATACTGTTATGAGAAAGGAGGGCTAAGGGGAAAGCTCCTTTCCCCTTAGCCCTCCGGCGGATTCCATTGCCCGTGCGAAATTTTTCGAGGCCTTGCCTTTAAAATACGCATAGGCGCAATCATCTCTTGTCATTCCTTTCCCTGCCGATAAGAGAAATTTCATTATTTTTGTGCTGACGCAGGGTAGCGGAATGGAGATTATTATGGTTTTATCAACATTTTTTCTGGCGCAGGTGATCGGTGTTCTGGTAACTGTCACCTCCATCGTTACGGTACAGTTTAAGAATCTTCGTTATATCCTCATCGGCTCGGTTTTATCCAACCTTTTGGTTTCCTTGAATTATGCGCTGTTAGGCGGGCTTTCCGGCGCAGGCGTTTGTATTTTAGCAACGGTGCAAACCTTTTGGATTTATCTTTATAACCGAAAGGAAGCGTCCTTTCCTCTCCCCTTAAATCTCGGGTTTATGGCAGGCTACACCATTGTATCCGCTTTGTCTTTTAACGGAGTTCCCAGTGTGTTATCCTGTTTGGCGGCATACTTATATGCATTAGCGGTAGCCCAGTCCGATTCAAAAATGTATCGGGTTTTCATGCTCCTCAACAGCTTTTTGTGGATTGCATATGACATTTACACCCGTGCCTATACCACCATTTTTACCCATGGCTTTCTGGTGGTCTCCATTTTATTGGCAATGTACCGGCTGGATCGCAAAAAGCAATAAACGGAGAATTTTTGCTGCCTGGAAAAAGCTACAAGGATCTGCTATGTTCAACAATTTTATGATCAACAATAATATTTCCGGTTTTTCTGCGTGACAAGATCATTCTAATGGCCTCTCCAGCAATTTTCGACATTGAATATCCCACAGAATCGATCCCCATTTGATATTTTTCTATGGCGTCAAGATTGTCAAATCCTGTGATTTTAACATTTCCCAAATTTTTAATTTTTGTACGCACCAAAAAGGCATAATAATCCGCAGAGCATATAATTGCCGTTTTATTCTCATAGGTTTCCGCAAGCTCCTTCATATCGGTTTTCACCGTATACCGCACGTTTTTTGCCGCCTTGGAAAATCCTTGATAGCGCATTCTTTGTGCAAAAGCGCGCGGGTACTGCAATGCCGGCGAAAAATATACCAAATCGTCGTAACCTTGTGTGATCACCCATTCCGTCATATCCTTCATGGCGGCAAAATCATCAATTCCCACATAAGGCACCCCCTGGATGTGATTCCCCACCGTGACAATCGGTATGTCAAACATATTCAGATAATTTTCAAATGCTTTACCGCTGTTTACCGGACAGAGTATGATTCCCTTTACTCCCCCGTTATACATATTCCGGATACATTCAATTTCCTGCTGCCTGTCATAATGGGTCATCATCACTACTGTATAACAGTTTATTTTTTTTAGAATTTTTTCCGTTTCCATCAAAAGCTTTGAAAAATATTCATTGTTCAGGTTAAACACAATAAACCCAATTTGCCCCGCAGCCTCAACTGTACCGCAGTTTTCCACGTATTCACGGTATCCGTACAATTTAGCGGTTTGTAAAATTTTTTGTTTCGTTTCTTCCTTGATTCCCGTGCGATTATTGAGTGCCCTGTCGACGGTGCCCTGGGAAACACCGCATATTTGCGCCAATTCCGCAGAGGTTATTTTCAAATGCTTCATATTTG
>CAKSSZ010000113.1 GCA_934489915.1 uncultured Clostridia bacterium
GGACTCGCAGGTCGAGCCCATGGCAAATTCGTCCATATTGGTTTTCCCCAGCATGACCGCCCCGGCCTTTTTTAACTGTTCTACCGCAAAGGCGTCATACACGGGCTTATAGTTGGATAAAATTTTGGAGCCGCAGGAGGTAATCACTCCCTTGGTCGAAATACAGTCCTTGACCGACATGGGGATCCCGTCCAGCAGGCCGATTTCCTCCCCGGCTGCAATGCGCCGGTCAGTCTCCGCTGCGGCGGCAAGCGCCTCCTGCTCGGTCATGGCGATATAAGAATGGAGCGCCCCGTCATGCAGCCGTGCAGCGTCCAAATAAGTTTGCGTCAGCTCCCGGGCGGAAAACTCCTTGCGGAGCAACCCCTCGTGCAGCCGATTGATTTTTCCTGTCATGGGTCATTCCTCCTCGGCAGCTTGAAAAATCCGTCCTCCGGTGTGGGGGCGTTTTTCAAAATTTCCTCTCTCGGGTAAGAGGGCAGCACCGTATCCTCCCGCAGGGGCTGCAAGGAGTCCGGCTCAATCCCGTCTTTTTCGGAAAACTCCGCCTTGCTGATCATGTCCGCAAAGGAGACAATGGATTGCATATCCACGGTCAGCGCTTCCATTTCCTCTTCCGTAAAACTCAGCTTGGACAATTTCGCAAGCTTTTGCACTTCTTCTTTTTCAATCATGCCCAAACCTCCTTGTTATCTGATTTTAATATGAACCTCCCGCAGCTGCTGCTCCGTCACCGTATTGGGAGCGCCCAGCAGCAAATCCTGTGCCGTAGAGGTCATGGGGAAGGCGATGACTTCACGAATGGACTGCTGCCCGGTCAGCAGCATGACCATACGGTCAATCCCCGGCGCCATGCCCGCATGAGGGGGTGCGCCAAACTGGAAGGCATGGTACAGGGCGGAGAATTTTTCTTTGATATCCTCCTCCGAATATCCTGCAATGGCAAATGCCTTGACCATAATTTTCGGATCGTGATTCCGCACAGCGCCGGAGGACAGCTCCACGCCGTTCACCACGATATCATACTGATATGCCAAAATATCCAAGGGATCCTGATGTTCCAGTGCGTCCATCCCGCCCTGGGGCATGGAAAAAGGATTGTGGGTGAAAATAATCTTGCCCGTTTCCTCATCCCGCTCGTACATCGGGAAATCCACAATAAAGCAGAATTTATATTGATTTTCGTCAATCAGACCCAGCCGGTTGGCAAGCTCGGTGCGGATCTGCCCTGCCAGCTGTGCTACCACTCTGGGAGAATCGGAAATGAAGTAAAGCACGTCCCCTTCCTCAATCCCCGCCTGGGCAATCAGCTCCTTTTGCTCCGGCTCCGGCATAAACTTGGCAATGGGGCCTGCCAGCTGAAAATCTTCTCCGCATTTTACATATCCCAAGCCCTTCATGCCGATGGACAGGGCAAACTCCTCCATACTCTTAAAGAAGCTTTTGGACTGCTTCCCACCCTGGGGCAAACGGATCGCCCGTACAATTTTCCCGTTAAAGGGGGCAAAGGTGCAGCGGGTGAAAATTTCAGAAACGTCAATAATCTCCAAGGGGTTGCGCAGATCCGGCTTGTCCGTCCCGTACTTAAGCATCGCTTCCCGATAGGGAATTTTTACAAAGGGAGCGGTATCCACCTGAGCGCCTTCCGGTGCAAATGCGGCAAAGGTATCGGACAATACATCCTCCGCCACCGCAAACACATCCTCCTGCGAAGCAAACGCCATTTCAAAATCCAGCTGATAAAATTCACCGGGGGAACGGTCCGCGCGGGCATCCTCATCCCGGAAGCAGGGCGCCACCTGGAAATATCGGTCAAACCCGGACACCATCAAAAGCTGCTTAAAAATCTGGGGTGCCTGAGGCAATGCATAAAACTGCCCCTTATATTTTCTGCTGGGCACCAAAAAGTCCCGTGCGCCTTCCGGCGAGGAAGCCGACAAAATCGGCGTTTGCAGCTCCAAAAAGCCATGCTCCTCCATCTTTTTACGCAAGTAAGAAATGATTTGAGAGCGTTTGACAATATGCCCATGCACCGTATCGTTACGCAGATCCAGGAACCGATATTTCAGCCGCACCTCCTCCTTGCATTCCGGCGAGGAAGCCACCTCAAAGGGTAATGACTCATACACGCCCCCCAGCACCTTCAGCTCCGCCGTGCGCACCTCCACATGGCCGGTGGCGATTTTCGGATTTACAGTATCCTCATCCCGCTGCTTCACCGTTCCGGTGACGGAAACTACCGTCTCCTTAGTAATGCCGGCAAGCAGGCTATCGTCCCCCAGCACAATTTGCGTTACGCCGTATTGATCTCTTAAATCCAGAAAGATAACGCCGCCATGATCCCGAATATTGGCAACCCAGCCGCACAGGGTTACCTCGCTCCCTACCTGATCGGTGGTCAGTTCCCCGCAGGTATGGGTTCTGTGGTATGTTGAAAAATCCATGTCAAACCTCCGTTTGCTTCTTCTCTATTTAAGAATCCGATAAAATACCCATATTATCCTTTATATTATATCTTTTTTTTCCTGCCCTGTCAAGGAATTTTCAGAAAAAAGCTCCTCCTTCAGATTTTTTCTTTTCTTTTTCTTGACATCCGGTAGAAAAATTGCTATAATTGAAATAATAAATTTTTGCATCGGAAAGGAGAAAACAGACGAATGACGGATGAAAAAATTATCATGGAGGGCATTACCTTTGACGATGTGCTGCTGATTCCACAACGCTCAGAGGTACTGCCGAAGGAGATCGACCTTTCTACCCGGCTGACCAAAAAGATCAAGCTGAACATTCCCTTAATGAGTGTGGCGATGGATACGGTAACCGAGGCTCGCTTTGCCATTGCCATTGCCCGGGAAGGGGGCATCGGAATCATTCACAAAAATATGTCGATTGAAGAACAGGCAACCGAGGTGGACAAGGTCAAACGTTCCGAAAACGGCGTGATTGTGAACCCCTTCTATCTTCATCCGGACAATACCTTAGCCGAAGCGGACGAGCTGATGGGGAAATATAAAATTTCCGGCGTGCCGATTACCGATGAGGCAGGCAAGCTTGTGGGGATTCTCACTAACCGGGATCTGCGGTTTGAAAAGGATTTCACCAAGAAAATCAAAGACGTGATGACCTGTGAAAATCTGATTACTGCTCCGGTGGGCACCACCTTAGAGCAGGCGGAACAGATTTTGCAGGGGCACAAGGTGGAAAAGCTCCCCATTGTGGATCAGGACGGATACCTGAAAGGCTTAATTACCATTAAGGATATTGAAAAAGCCGTGCGTTACCCCAATTCTGCCAGAGATGAAGCAGGCAGGCTGCTGGTGGGCGCCGCCATCGGGGATACCCCCGATTTGTTCGAACGGGTGGACGCACTGATCCGTGCCAATGTGGACGTGGTTGTGTTCGACTCGGCGCACGGTCATTCGGTACGAATTGTCAATTCCGTTGCCCGCATGAAGCAGGCGTATCCGGAGTTACAGGTGATTGTAGGGAACATTGCCACCGGCGATGCTGCCCGGGATCTGATTGAAGCGGGAGCGGATGCCGTAAAGGTCGGGATGGGTCCCGGCTCCATCTGTACCACCCGTGTGGTAGCAGGAATCGGCGTGCCGCAGATCACAGCAATTCGGGAGGTTGCCAAGGTCGCCCAGGGCTACGGGATCCCGGTGATTGCAGACGGCGGCATTAAATTCTCCGGTGACCTGCCCAAGGCAATTGCCGCCGGAGCGGACGTGATTATGATTGGCAGCCTGTTTGCCGGCTGTGAGGAAAGCCCGGGAGAAATTGAAGTTTACCAGGGCAGAAACTACAAGGTATACCGCGGAATGGGTTCCTTGGCCGCCATGGCGGACGGCAGCAAGGATCGGTACTTCCAGACCGGAGCGAAAAAGCTGGTGCCGGAAGGAGTAGAAGGCCGGGTACCCTACAAGGGGCCGCTGGCAGACACGGTTTATCAGCTGCTGGGCGGGCTGCGTTCCGGTATGGGCTATTGCGGCACCAAGGATATTGAAACACTGAAACGGGACGGCAAATTTGTCCGAATCAGCAACTCCAGTCTGCGGGAAAATCATCCCCACGATATTCAGATCACCAAAGAGGCGCCCAACTATTCGTTTACAAAATAAGCATACACAAAAAATCCCCTGTACCGCTGCGGTACAGGGGATTTCATTTTATTTCATAGCACTCGCTTCTTTGGCAAAAACCGCAGGCGATGTTATCCGCCGTTGGGGCTAAACATACCGGTGCTTATGCCTCTACCAGCCGAACCTCTTCCCCTGCCGGAACCTGCACCGTATCTCCAACCTTGCCCCAGTTACAGCCTGCAATCCAAACATCCGCCCCATTGGGATTATAAACCGTTTTTTGCTCTACGCCCCATTCCAGCCGGCGGTAAGCGGTCAGGTACCGATACAACTCCCCGTTGGTGGCATACCAGATTTCCTCTCTGCCGCCCACGGTTTCTGCAAACCGTTCTATCAGTTCCCAATTCCCATCCCGTTCAAATTCATAAGAATGCCCCCACAAATAAAACAGGGAGCTGTCCTCATAATGGCCGGAGGAGGGTGCCTCCAAAAACCGCTCCGTCAGCTCCCAAAGGGCAGGATCCTTATGATGGCAGGTCGGGTGCCAGGCGAGGAATTCATCCGGCAGCACAAAGCTTTTGTGCGCCTTTGTCGTCCTGGCATAAGCAATGCCGTTGGCACGGAGCAGCTGCAAGGTTTCCGCCGTATAGTTGCCGAAGGGGTATGCCATCCCCCGTACCACCTTACCGGTCAGCAATTCCAGCCGGCGGCGATCCTCGCACAATTCATAGCTTGCCGTAGCGGAGGGCATCCGGTGGAACCACCCGTGATACAGCCCGTGGATCGCCACCTCCTGCCCGGAGCCGAGATAGCACTCCCGTGCCTCTCCCTCACTCATACGGCGAGTGGGAGTGGAGGCTGTTCCTTCCGGCAAAAATTTACCGCTGTTGATATTAAATGTCCCCTTCAGCCCGTGGCGGTTCATGATCTCAATTAAACGGCGGTCGGTACAAACGCCATCGTCATAGCTCAAGGTCAGCGCCTTTGATCTGCCGCCCGGGAACCTCATCTTCCAATAAAACATCCCATTCCTCCTTAATACCCCAGCTGCCCTGCCAGAGATTCGTCCTGCTCCACCCAGCGGCTCACCGGGATGATTTCATACTCCTCCCGGCTGCGGCGAATGACCACCTGGGCAATCCCCGCATTGATAATCATCCGCTTGCACATAGCGCAGGGAGCCGCCTGCTCCACCAATGCGCCGGTTTTCATTTCACGCCCCACAAGGTAGAGCGTCCCCCCTTGCATTTCCTGCCGAGAGGCACTGATGATACAATTTGCCTCCGCATGCACCGAACGGCACATTTCATACCGTTCCCCCCGGGGGATTTGCAGCTTGTCCCGCAGGCACTCCCCTAAGTCGCAGCAGTTTTTCCTGCCCCGGGGCGCACCGGAGTAACCGGTTGACACGATTTCATCATGAGTCACCACCACCGCACCGAAATTCCGCCTGAGACAAGTCCCCCGTTCCAGCAC
>CAKSSZ010000114.1 GCA_934489915.1 uncultured Clostridia bacterium
ATTTCACAATTCCACTGACCGGACCAGCCTATTGCAAACACAAATCCGCCGTGCTCGTCTTTCACATTGAAAAACGGCGCTTCGTTTTCAGCGGAACGCCCCCCTGAGGCCTGAAAAGTTTTTGTTTGATTTTGATATAAATGCTTTCTGTAATTAGAAATCTGAAGCCCGTCCGGCTCCATGGAGAAATCCTCCATTTTCGCAAGCGAACCGATGGGATGATAAATAATCGGTTCTTTCTCATAGTCAGGAAGATAGGCAGAGTTTTTAAAAACGGCCGCCGAGAAAGGCAGTTCTATATCCGCATCCCAAAGCTCGGAGATGATGTCTGTAGGCACGTCTGACGTATTCTCAAAATAGGTAACCCATTCATAAGCGCCAAAATCGTCATATTTTTTTGCTTCATTTGTAATGGTCAACCCATCCGGGAATACGTACTTTGTGATCAGCGAAGTCCCCTTTTCCTGCTCGGAAACGGTATATTCACAGTCACACATGCTTTTTTCACCGTATTGCAGCGAAAACCTTTTTTGACTTTTCAAAAATTCCATGATGATCACCTCATATTTTTATTTTACAAAAACATACATGTTCCGATCACGCAGATCAGGATAGCAAGCGCCATTTTTTTGCTGATTTTTTCTTTGAAAAACACTCTGCCCGCCACTGCGGTAAAAATAATCGTACCGCCGGTTACCATCGGATAAAGCACCGTTGCGGGAAGGTGCTCCGCACCGATCAGCTGCAGCAGATAGGAGCCTCCCCCTGTTGCTGCAACAACCGGAATAAAAAGGAACCCCTTTAAACTTTCCTTTTTACGAGGGTTGGTTTGCTTCTTTTTGAGTAACAAATATAAAACCGTGCAAATAACCATCTTTGCCAAACTATCTAATATTAAAAAATCAATCGCCGGAACCGACGAAGCGCTGATCTGGTGTTCCTTTGACACAACGCTTGTGAACCCATTCAATATAAAAACCGCCACGCACATGAAAATTTGCTTTGTATTTGCCTTGCCGCTTCCTTGATTTGAAATTACCGTTGAAACAACAAGGGCAATTAAGCCTACTGTGCGAAGCAGGGAGAGGGGCTCTTCCAAAAAAATCAATCCCCATAAATACGGCACAATCATTCCACCGGTCATGAGAAAAATCATGTAAAACGCCATACTGCCCTGTTCCATAATTTTAAATCCCACAAGGGTATAGGAAACAGTCAGCGTTGATGTCGCAACCGCCATCATAACCGAAAAGGAATGAAATTCACATCGGAAACCGTTCCCAATAAAAAACAGAGCGGCAGTCACAGCTCCCAGTATTGCATTGTATTTTAAGCCGCCCACAAGATCGGATCCGTTTTCCTTCTGATACGCCTTGGTTGCCGCAAACCCTAATGCAAGTAACAGAACGGATGCTGTAATGAAAAGATAGTCTTTTGTCATATAATCACCTCATGGCAATATTTTATCATATTTATTTTCCTGTTTCTATTGATTTTTCACCTTAAAATATGATATAATCACCAATATAAAAAACTTTAGAGGTGATTGCTACGACTGTACACAATCTGCAATTTTCCGGCATGGCGCCGCACAGCATGAAAATTTCACACCTGAGCATTGATTCCCACGACCGCTCCAATGTGCATGACAGCCATATTCACAGCGAGTGTGAAATTTATTTCAACATCACCGGAGATGTTTCCTTTATGGTGGAAGAAAAAATTTATCCGATTGTACCCGGGAGCGTGATTATTACAAAACCAAATGAATATCATCATTGCATTTATCACAGCAACACCATGCATGAGCATTATTGGATTTTATTTTCATGCACCGGGAACCAAAAGCTTTTTGATCTGTTTTTTAACCGAACCCCCGGGGATCGCAACCTGATTGTTCTTTTGCCGGAAAAAGCGAATTTACTCTCACAAATTTTTGATTCGCTTCTCAGCGAAGACTTGCCGGAAAGCAAAAAATATTTTTATTTTTTCAATATGCTCGACATTCTGGAAAACGGCGCAGCAGGCGAAAGTGCCGCTATGAGCCAAGACGTGGTTGATGCTTTAAAATATATCAGTGAAAACTTTTCGGAAACAATCGTCTTACGTGATATCGCCGCCGGTCTGCACGTCAGCGTCAATACGCTGGAAAGACATTTTAAAAGCCAGACCGGTATTACCATGAGAGAATATCTCAGTCAAAAGCGGTTTGCCAATGCCGCAAGGCTTTTGGGTGAGTCCGCTTCGGTTTTTGAAGCATACGAAAAGAGTGGATTTTCGGACTATTCCCACTTTATTTCTCTTTTTAAGAAACGGTTCGGGGTAACGCCTTTGACCTATCAAAAAAGATTGCACCAATCAAAATAAGGCGATACAGCAAAAATGATTTGCTGTATCGCCTTCCTGTTCAACAGATATCACACTCAAGACAGCTGCTGTTCCAGCCATATTCTTAATGATTCCTTCGGCTGAAATCCAATCATCTGCCCTGCTGCTTCCCCGTTGCAAAACAAATAAACGGCAGGAATACTTTGAATGCCGTATTCCATCGCCAGCTGATTGTTCTCATCCACATCAGCCTGAAAGAACTCAACCGTACCGTCAAATTCACAGGATAACTCCTCCAGCACAGGTGAAAGCATCTGGCACGGTCCGCACCACTGCGCCGAGAAATCCACCAACGCCGCCGGGCTGGAAAGAACAGCGCTCATATCATTTCCTGTTATCTTCTTTACCATAATTTTTCACTCCTTCTGTTCATGCTCCATACGAGCGATATAGCTAACTGCAGACAAAGCAGCAACCGTCCCCTGCCCCGCTGCCTTTGAATATTGATAGGGTTTTCCAGCCAGGTCCCCGCAGGCAAAGCAGCCGGGTAAATTGGTTTCCATTTGCAAATTGACTGCCGCATGCGCTCCTTCCATGTGCAGTCCCGGCACCAGCTGCTCTGCCGCAACCGATTCCCGCAAAGGAAAGATCCCGTCCGCAGGATAAGCCGCCTGATCTGTTACCAGCTCTAATTGCCGCTCTCCCTTACGAATGGAACGTGGCTTTTCCCGGCAAACCTTCACCGACTCCGGCAACGCTCCCACCTGGGAATAAGACGGGAAATAGAGAATATGCTCCGTTAATCCTGCCAAAAAACCCACATCCTCCTCCGCTTCGGGATACTCTCCTACAACGATCACCTGCTTCTCCCGGTACAAGGCTCCGTCACAGGTTGCGCAATAGCTCACCCCTTTCCCGAGTAACTCCCGTTCCCCGGGCAGGTTTTTCCCAAGAGAAACGCCGCATGCCAAAATAACCGTTTTTGCACGATATAGTTTCCCCGCTGTTTGGATTCCAAATTCACTGCCGAGCGCATATACGCCGGTCACTCTCTCTTGCGTTACCGAAATATTCATCGCCTGCATATGGCGGGTAAACGCTTCCCCCAAGGCCTGTCCTGAAATGTGCGGCAAGCCCAGGTAATTTTCTATCATAGGCGCAGCATTCACCTTATTGCTTACCCTTCCTAATCCAAATAATACAAAATCTTTTTGCCGTTGCTTCAGCGTCAAGGCGGCAGAGATCCCCGCAGGTCCTGCGCCGATAATTGCAGCATCCAATAAATCCACTGCCAGCCCTCCTCATCTCATCTACCGGATAGTATGCCAGGTATCATTGCAATTTATCCGTCAATCCTGACGTTCCTGCACCTCTCGCACAGCCGCAATGACAGCTTTTGCCAATTGGTCTGCGCAAGAAGTATCACGTGGGCCGCAAGTGATCCCCTCGCATTTTTTCACAATTTCCTCCGCTGTGCAGCCGTCAACCAGCTTGGATACCGCCTTTAAATTCCCGTTACAGCCGCCTGTAAACTGCACATTATGAACCGTGTTCTGATCATCCAAATCAAATGTGATCTGCTGCGAACACGTACCGTGCGTCCGATAAGTATAACGCATGATCATCTGCCTCCTTTATTCCTTCAGCTCAATTTCCAAAACGGTATCAATCTCATCCTCCAGCCGTGTTCCCTCCGGTTTATAAAAAATCGCATTTTCACAATTGGAGTGAATGTGGTTCCAGGGCATCGTCAGCTTCACCTCTGTTCCGTCTGACAACAAACGCACGCATTTTACCCGATCCTTTAGTCCGATCAATGCAATCGGACCAATTCCCCGGTCGAGAACATGGGCATACAAGGTATTTCCCTTTTGTGTGTATCTGCCCCACTCCGGTTTTTCCAGCTGGCTCATACCGCAGCCATAAATACTGTCTCCGTTTTTCCGCATCCAAACGCCAATGCCCCGCAAAATTTCCTGCGTCTCACGAGGAAGATTCCCCTTAGCGTCCGGCCCTACATTTAACTGCATATTCCCGCCCTTGCTGACGCATTCTACCAATCCCCGAATGGCAATTTTGGCCGTCATATATTGATGGTCATCTGAGCAATAGCCCCAATGCCGGTTCAAGGTAGTGCAAGCCTCCCACGGCATCGGCTGCCCGCTGTAATTGGTTAAGCCACGCGCCGGAATAATCTGTTCCGGTGACAGATAGTCCCCCGCATAGATGGGCGGATTCTCCTCACGCAAATCGCCGCCCATGCGATTGTCTACCATAATATGAGGCTGGAGCTGCCGTACTAAGGTCATCAACTCCGTCGCCTTCCACTTTTCGCCGGTCATTTCGTGATAGGAATAGTCAAACCAGAGCATATCAATACGGCCGTAATTGGTTAAAAGCTCTCTGATTTGATTTTGCATATAAGTGGTGTAACGGTCAAAATTCTTTTCTTTTTCCGCTTCACGAATCGACTCCTGTCCACGCATTGGGTGGAGCGGGTCTTCATAAGCCGGATAGTCCGGGTGATGCCAATCCAGCAAGGAATAATAAAACCCTACTTTAATTCCTTCTGCCCGGAATGCATCCACATATTCTCTCACCAAATCCCGTCCGGCTTTGGTGTTAGTTGCTTTAAAATCTGTATAGGCTGTATCCCAAAGACAAAAACCGTCATGATGTTTTGTGGTTAAAACCGCATATTTCATCCCTGCCTCTTTGGCAAGTGCCGCCCACTGCCTCGGATCGTAATCCACCGGGTTAAACTGGTCAAAATAAGTTTGGTATTCCTCTGTTGGCACCTGCTGCACCGCCTGGTACCATTCCCCCTGTGCTGCCACCGCATAAATTCCCCAATGAATAAACATCCCAAACCGGTAATTCATAAAATCACGTGCATGATCCCAAATTTCCTGATAGCTCATCGTATCCTCCTATTTTAAATATTCAAAAAAGAACTGAAACATTCTATTTCCTCCGCCCCGTAAGCCTTCATGCCCATAGTCGGGGTATAACACATAACTTTTCTTCGACTGAATTTTATTAAATGCGGCAAATTGGGTAGATGGCGGGCAAACAGTATCCATTAACCCTGTATTCATAACCACCTCAGCCCGAATCCGTTTTGCCAGATTCTGAATATCAATATATCCCAGCCGGCGGAAAATCTCATCCTCCCGTTCGTGAGTCGGATCAAAGAAGCGGAAAAAAGTTTTCAATTCCGCATAC